>JAHDGT010000244.1 GCA_020631675.1 Bacteroidota bacterium | reverse complement strand
AGAAGGGGATGAACTGAAACTTACTACGGACATGAACTTGCAAGGCTTGATCAGCGCAGGACTCGGTAGTATTTTCAATTTAAATCAACCCTTGAACATTAATGCGAGAGTTAATGCTTTCAGCTCTACAAAAATTGACCGAGACTGGAAAATACAACCCAACACTCGCTTTCAAATTCAGCTTTTAGATAAAATCGGCTTCACCGTACTCGGTCAAGAAGTAGACCTCACCGCAAGGGTCGAACAATTGATGAATGGATTGCTCAATAATTATACAGGCAAGATCAATGAGTCTATCAGCAGCTTCGTCGATTTAGAATCCAGCATGCGTAATCTTTGGGAACAGGTGCAAGATCCTATGAAACTGCCTTTATCACAAATTCCTACTTGGGTGCATTATCAACCCATATCCGTATCCTATGCGCCAATAAAAGCCGCAGGGAAAGATAAGGCAGAGCTACTGGTTAAACTGACGGGTAAAATCATCACTACAGTAGGACAAGCGCCTGAAAACAAAGAATTGGTCAGCTTGCCTCCTCCTATGATGTTGCAAGAGACTCGTCGCAATCAATTCGCCATGAATCGCTCCAAAATCAAAGCACCCATTGTTGTTGATATGGACGCACTTGAGCCTATGATCAAAAAACAGATCGGTAACCAGCGCATTGAGATCAATAAGAAAAAGCACCTCGTCTTAGAAGACATTGACCTGATGGGGAAGGATAACTTCATTTTCGCAAAGGCAAAAGTGGCAGGCAATCTGATCAATGGACATATCGTACTAAAAGGCAGACCCGCTCATGATGCTCGTTCCAATACCATTCGGGTAAAAGACTTAGCTTATACCCTTGAAACCAAAAACATCCTAAAGCAAAAAGCAGCTCAACTGCTTGACGGGATCATCATACGAAAGATCGAAAAGCAGTTGGTTTTTCCTTTGGATCCGGAGATCAAAAAACTGCAAAATCTACTCGATAAAAAACTAAAAGACATCGTTTTTGAAGGGGGTAAACTACAAGCGAAAATTGACCGACTTTCTCCTACGGAATTCTTCATCCAAAACAATGTCATGCGAGTCAATGCACAAATCGTTACCCGACTAAAAGCGGGTATTGAGTAGTGTTTATTTCGTGATAAGTATGCGTGCATTCGCTACTTATAGCCCTCCGCTTGTAAATTGAAAAGTTCCGCATAAATACCATCTTTAGCGATCAGTTCCTCATGAGAGCCGATCTCTTCCAAACCACCGTTTTTCAGTACTAAGATTCGATCCGCCATTCTTACTGTGCTGAAACGATGCGAGATCAATACAGCGGTTTTCCCTTTCGTCAATTCGGAAAAACGTTGAAAGACTTCGTATTCCGCTCTCGCATCTAATGCAGCTGTTGGCTCATCCAAGATCAACAGCTGTGCTTCGCGCATATAAGCCCTTCCCAAAGCTACCTTTTGCCACTCTCCACCACTCAAGTCCTTCCCCCCAGCGAATCTACGACCTAGCATTTGGTCATATTCTTTGGGCAGCTTCTTGATCACTTGATCCGCTAAACTCAATTCTGCTGATTCAACAATTCTCGGTCGATCATCCCTTTCGCTCACATGACCAATGGCGATGTTTTCCGCTGCGGTCATATTGAAACGAACGAAATCTTGGAAAATCACTCCTATATGTTGTCGTAGATCAGAAAGATCGTACTCTTTTAAATCTTTTCCATCCAGCAGTATTCTTCCTTCTGTCGGGTCGTACAAACGTGCGATCAGCTTCGTCACGGTCGTTTTACCTGCTCCATTTTCTCCTACTAATGCTAACTTCTCCCCCGCCTTCAAATGAAAGCTCAAATTCCTCACTGCCCAGATATCCGTCTGAGGGTACTTGAAACTCACATTTTCAAAGACGATCCCTTCTGTTAAATGATCCGGAAAAGCAAGCGACTTTTGTTGAACAGGAGAGGTGATCGCAGGCTTCATGTCTAAAAAGTCGAACAAATCCTGTAAATACAAAGAACGTTGAGCTATGGTACTGAATCGTGACAGAACCCCTTGCAACAAACGACGTAAGCGATCAAAAGAGCCTGCCAAAAAGGTGAGATCACCAATACTTAAAATACCTTTAACCGTTTGAACAATGATGAACACATAAGCCACATAATAGCCCAATGAGGCCAAGGTTTGAAACAAGCCCCCCCATAAAGCCCTACGTACCGCTAATTGTCTATTCGCTTGATAATAGCGATCCGCGATATGACTGAAACGCTCCGTCAAAAAATTCGCTAAACCGAATATTTTAATCTCTTTGGCAGATTCATTCGTAGCGCCGATAAAACGCAAATAATCCAACTCTCTACGCTCAGGCGTCCACCCCCTAGTGAGCGAATAACCATGTTTATTGAAGTAGGACTCACTAATGAACGCAGGTATCACCGCTAATAAAAGCAGTAAAATCAGCCAGGGATTAAAGACCACCAAACCTATACCCAGAAAGCTAATCGTTACGATATCTTGTACTTGCGACAACAATTGCGACATCAACACCACTCTACCGGTTGTTTGCCTCCTTGCTCGTTCCAGCTTATCATAAAACACCGCATCCTCGAACATGGCTAAATCTAAATTAGCAGCATGCTCCATCAGCTGCACTGAGCTTTCATTACTAAATAGATCCCCCAACAAAGCATCGGTAAGCGTTATACCTCTACTCAATAGATCACTCGCAAAAGCCAAACCGAACTCTATGCCCACATACCACCACAACTGCTCCCAACTCACTATTCCATCCGCTGACTGTGCGAGCTGTGCCATTCCGATCACCTCGTCAATGATCAACTTACCCACATAAAGCATCAATAATGGAATAGCAGATTGCAGTAAACGCAAAAGCACATTCCACACCGTTAATGGCTTACTGGTCAGCCAGATCATTTTCAAGAATCTGGGCAGATTCTTAAGTGCGGCGATGTTCTCCTTAAAACTTAATTCTTGTTTGAAACGCTTGTCTTCTATAGGCTCAGATAAGCCAAAAAATCGGCGCCACGAACGCTTGGGTTTTACTTCACTCATAGGCAGAAAGAACGTAGTCTTAATAAATCTAGTTTAAAGTTACACCCCAATCGTAAGTAAATGAGATAAACACCTACTATTAATTAAAACAACCGCCATGTTCATTACACAACTCTACCATAAAGGAGATAACCGCTGGTTCAAGTATATGATCAGCTTCATTCTTGCTCTTGGTGCGCTTTTCTTAGGACAAATTGTCAGCACTGTTGGTCTGTTTGGCTTAGCCGCTGCCAACGGCATTGACATGAGTAAGCTATCAGACCCCTATGATATACTCAATTTCGAGAAAATGGGTATTCATCCTGCTTTGGGCTTATTCATTATGGTGGTGGGCTTCGCCATTACCCTGATCATCATGCATTTCTTGATCAAACCTATTCACGATCGTCCTGCTTTAACAAGCTATACAGCACGCCCCCGTTTAGATTGGAGCAGAGTATTCTACGGTTTCGGTATATGGGCATTGCTGAACATAGGTGTAGAGGGCATCAGTTATTTTATTAGTCCATCTGAGTATACCCTAACCACTAACTGGTCAGGCTTATTCTTAACCGCCATCGTTGCTATTCTATTCATCCCCTTTCAAACAACCTGCGAAGAACTCTTATTCAGAGGGCACTTTTTACAAGCAGTGAGTTTAGGAACGAAAAGTAGAGCATTGGGCATTCTCATCATGGGGTCGCTATTCGGCTTAATGCACATGGGTAATCCAGAAGTTGCTGAATATGGTAACTGGCTGTTCTTCTACTATGCAGGTGTTGGCTGGCTTCTAGGCATCATCACTTTAATGGATGATGGCATCGAAATCGCAATGGGCATGCATGCGGCGAACAACATCATGGGAGCTACTTTACTGTCTCACGATAGCTCTGTTTTCCAAACACCAACTTTACTGAAAGTCGCCGAAATCGATATGTTCACCAATATGTTCGCTTGGTACATCTTCGGTGCGATCTTCTTATTTTTATGTGCCCGCAAGTACAAGTGGAATAATTGGACTAAATTAACGGCTAAAATCGAAGCACCAGCATTAGCAGAACAGCATACTGCTGAGTAATAGAAGAACCATTCATCATGCCAGACCCGAAGCGACCAAAATCGAAATCCATAGAAGACGAAATCTGGGAAGAACTTAACGCACTCGCAAAGGAAGTAGATGAGTCCGTCGATGAAAATGAGGCCGCAAAGCCTTTAAACAAAGAAAAAGACGAGCAAAAAACTGCCGAGAAAAAGAGAAGTTCACGCTTCAACAAACGTGCCCGCGATAAAATGCGCGTGCGCGGACGTAAGCTGCTTAAATCTACAGGTGGTTATGTGGATAGCTGGCGTAAAATAGCGAAAGAAAGATTAAAAGAACGCAGCAATAAAGCTGAAAAAGTAAAAATCTTCTTGTACACTGGTTTTGGTACCCGGGATCAAGTATGGGTGAAAGGAAGAGTGATCGAAGACAAAGAAATCTCCTCCACCGATGCGGATAGTAGCATCAAAAACTTAGTCAACACCTACCAACGCTTTGATACCGACCCCATAGCCAATGCAACAGTTGAGTTACAAATAGGGACGATCACAGCTCAAATTCAAACTGATGAAGAAGGGTACTTCAATGCTTGGGTACGCCCCGATAAAGTAAAAAAGCACAAGAACAGAGATCGTTGGTTAGATGTTAGTGCTCGCATACTGGAAGCTCCAGTAAGCTTTGAGGGTAAAGTGGAAGCTAAAGCAGGCATTCTTATCCCACCCAGAAAAGCGCAGTTCGGTATCATTAGTGATTTGGATGATACCGTTATACAAACCAACGTCATCTCAAAGGTGAAAATGCTTTATCTCACCTTTTTTAAAAATGCTTATTCAAGACTCGCATTTAAAGGCGTACCCGCTTGGTATTGGGGGCTGCACAAAGGAGGCGATGGCATTCAAAACAACCCTCTTTTCTACGTCAGCAATGGACCTTGGAATTTATATGACCTACTGAGCGACTTTCTTTCTTTGAATGATATTCCCGTAGGCCCTATTCTGCTAAGAGATTTCGGACTGCATAAGGATGAGGCCGTAATAGATTATAAGCAACACAAGATCGCTCGCGTCAAACAAATATTACGCACCTACCCCAAGATGAACTTCGTACTCATAGGAGACAGTGGCGAAAAAGATACCGACATCTACCAACAAGTAGCCAGGGCGCATCCAGGGCGAGTATTGGCCATTTACATCCGTTCCGTGAAAGACGAAAAACGAGCCAATAGAATACAGCAAATCGCCGAAAACGAGGACACTGTACCCATTTTGCTATTCGAAGATACCTTGGCCGCTGCCCAACATGCTTTTGAAAACGGACTTATTAGCGAAGAAGCCCTACAGTCGGTAGCTCAAAGTGATACCGCCGAGCAAAAAGAAGCGATGAGTATCTTCAATGAAGAAGAAGAAAAAGAATCCAAATCCAAAGACAGCAAAGAAGAATAGTGTTTATCAAGAACTAATCAACTACTGGCTGTAAAGGTACGCCACGCGTAAAAGCCGTTTCAAAACAGAAAGTCGAATTCGTTCCCTCCACCCCTTCAATGGTGTGGATCCGCTCATAAATTATATCACGCAAGTGGCGGTTATCAACCGCATATATCTTTACCAGCAGCGCATAACGCCCTGCTATATTCACACACTCCACGATCTCAGGGATTTTGTATAGCTCCTCCTCCACTTTCCGATGCAGCTTCGCATCACTTAATATGATCTGCGTAAAGGCGGAAGACCGATAACCCAACTGCCAAGAATTCAGCTTATAAACCGCCTGTTTCAGCAAGCCCGCCTCCTTCATTTTCTTCACCCTTTGATGAATCAAAGTATTCGACACTTTCAGTTTTTTAGCCAGTTGTACAAAAGACATTCTCGCGTCCAGTGTCAAGTTTTCTAAAATTCTGTGGTCTATCGCGTCAAGTTGATAGCTATCCATACCTATCTCATTTTTAAAATTTCATTATCACTCTATCAGAAAGCAACAATTTCAATAATGACACAAAATTAAACCAACTATTTTAATCATGAACTTTTTGAATGATTTTTGCGTCAGAATGAAACACAAAGACTAAGACTAAAATCAAAAAAAAGAAATCAGCCCATGAATTTCTCAAACGTAATTACCATCAGTGTCATCTTGTTCTCTGTCATTGACATCATCGGCAACTTGCCCGTGATCATTGATATGAAAAAACAAGGCATGAAGATCAATGCGGGCATAGCCACTTTCACCGCTGCATTGATCATGCTCAGCTTCTTATTTTTCGGAAGCTCCATTTTAGGCTTACTTGGTTTAGAGGTAGCCTCTTTCGCCCTAGCCGGCTCATTCGTCATCTTCCTGATCGGCTTGGAAATGCTAATGGGCATCCGCATCTTCCGCGACCATCATGACGATGGTGGCTCTGGGAGCATCGTACCCATCGCCTTCCCGCTATTGGCAGGCGCGGGTACATTGACCACCATCATCTCCTTGAAAGCAGAGTTCGATCAATTGAGCATTGGTTTAGGGATCATCGTAAACCTGCTTATCATTTACACCATCTTATACAGTTCTGATTGGCTATCCAATAAAATCCCAGCACAAGTGATGACTACCCTACGTAAAGTATTCGGTATCATTTTGCTGGCGATCGCTATTCAGATGTTCCGATCGAATATCTAAGCTTAGGGCACATACCCGCAATAAAAGGCTGGTTTTAACTCATCGGATAATAGGTTTGAGAAAATTCATGTATTTTCTCTACAGCAATATCCTAGTAAAAAACGCCAGCCTTCTACTGCGGGTACCGGGCTTTCCATTAAAATTCGGTGCTTGCCTGCTGCTGT
>JAHDGT010000243.1:3622-6892 GCA_020631675.1 Bacteroidota bacterium | reverse complement strand
CCTTGCAATTCTTGATAAGAATGACGATCCCCGACGCGCTGTGCTACTTCCATACCCCTCTGATAAGTTGATAGGGCATCTTCATTCGCCCCTGTCTTTTCTTGTAGCTTCCCTAGGTGGTAATAGGTGCCAACATAGTTGGGACTTTCCTGAATCAGATCTTCGAAGATACCCAATGCTTTGGGGTCATCACCAGCTTTGAGATGCTCTAAAGCTAGTGCGTATAGTAAAAAAGGATCATTTGGACTCGCTTTCAAAAAAGCTTCGAGTTGGCTTAATCGACTCATAGGGCTCAAGAACAAAAATTATAAATGAACTGTAAAGGTAGCACAGTATCACCTATGGTGCACATCAGCTTCCATAAAGCCAAAAATCATTAAACAAACCTATAGAAGTGTAAAACCGAATACATCTTAAAATGTTGAACTAGTGTGGTTTTGTAACTGTTTAGGTCGAGCAATTTCGGCTGAAAAATATCTTTTTGCCCTTACTCTTCAGCTTTCTTTCAAGCAAGCGCGCTGCGATTCCTTTCAAGAAGAGCTTCGATTAAGAACAAAAAGCTTGATTTTTCATCTCGAAAGCCCCAACCTAAATAATTACATGATTGTAAAAATTATAAGGTCAGCCAACACTAGCATTCGTTATAAGCTAATGCGAATGCTTATCTTTGTGCGCCTTATAGAGCATGGTATACCTGCTCATTACTATTTAGCAAGGAGCTGAAGTGATAAAATGAAATTTTCAGTCATCACAACTCCTTCATAATTGACCTTCTACTGATGAAAGTATTAGTTTGTATATCCCAAACACCTGACACTACGGCTAAGATCGCCTTTACGGACGGCAACACCCAATTCAATAAAGATGGGGTGACGTATATCATGAATCCTACGGACGAATGGTATGCTTTGGTTCGTGCGATCGAAGTCAAAGAACAAGCAGGTGGAAGCGTTACCGTTGTTAATGTAGGAACTGCTGATAATGACCCGATCATTCGCAAAGCATTAGCAATCGGAGCAGATGATGCGGTTCGTATCGACTGCGACCCTAAAGATGCTTATGAAGTTGCCGCTCAGATCGCCGAATATGCTAAGGCGGAAGGCTTCGATATTGTTTTCACAGGTAAAGAGACCATTGACTATAATGGTTTTACTGTGGGTGGTATGTTGGCAGAGCTAATGGACCTACCGTACATTTCTATGGCCACGCATATGTCGCTTGAAGGCAATACAGCCACTATTGACCGCGAGATCGAAGGCGGACAAGAAAAAGCACAGGTGGACACACCATTCTTGATCAGCGCGAACAAAGGTTTAGCAGAGCAGCGTATTCCGAACATGCGCGGTATTATGATGTCTAAGCGCAAACCTCTTAAAGTAGTAGCTGCTGCTGATATCGCTGCCTTATCTACTATTAGTAGTTATGAGCTACCGCCACAGCGTTCTAGCGTGACATTGGTAGATCCGGAAAATCCTGCTGAATTGATCCGATTGCTTCACGAAGAGGCAAAAGTGATCTAAGAAGAGACAGGACACTCGATCCATTCTCTTCCATTCTTCAAATTATATCGAACACGCAATATGTCAGTTCTTGTATATATAGACCACGCAGGTGGTAAACTAAAGAAGGCAGCGCTAGAAGCGACTACCTATGCCAGTAAAGTGGCACAAAAAACAGGCGGTGAGGTAACCGCTATTGCCCTAGGTTCAATAGATGAGGGTGCTTTAGCCGCATTAGGAGCTTATGGTGCTACTAAAGTCTTAAAAGCTGGTGAATCACATTTCGACAACTTCGATGCTGGTGCTTACACTAAAGCCATTGCCAAAGCTGTTGAGCAAACGGCTGCTCAGGTCGTGATCTTCACACATAATAGCTCGGGTAAATCTCTTGCGCCTCGTGTATCCGCTCGTTTGAAAGCGGGTATGGTTGCTGGTGCGATAGACGTTCCGAACACAGATGGTGGATTCAGCGTTCGCAAGTCGGTTTTCTCCGGTAAGGCATTCGCTGATTACCAGATCCACACGGATGTTAAAGTAATTTCTTTGAACCCGAACTCCATTCCTGTTGAAAAAGGAGATGGTAGTGCTGCTGTAGCGTCTTTCGACAGTGGTGTTTCGGCGGCTGATTTCCGTATTAAAGTTTTAGAGCGTAGTACTTCTACAGACTCTATTCCTCTTCCTGAAGCAGAGCTAGTAGTATCTGCGGGTAGAGGACTAAAAGGACCTGAGAATTGGGGCATGATCGACGAGTTAGCTGCTGAGTTGAATGCCGCGACAGCCTGCTCCCGCCCGGTTTCAGATGTGGGATGGCGTCCTCACCACGAGCATGTTGGTCAGACAGGAATCACTGTTCGCCCTAACTTATACATCGCTATCGGTATCTCTGGTGCGATACAGCATTTAGCCGGAGTGAACAACAGTAAGGTGATCGTCGTTATTAACAAAGATTCCGAAGCACCTTTCTTCAAAGCTGCGGATTACGGAATCGTAGGAGATGCCTTCGACGTAGTACCTAAATTGATCGATGCAGTTAAGGCTTTCAAGGCACAGGCTTAATCATCAAAAAAACTTGATAAAAAGCCATATTCTTAAAGGATATGGCTTTTTTATTGCAGTAACCAAATCATTGGGCTATCTTTTCGCTCTGATAGAATATGAAGAAAATCGAGTTAGATATCATCGCTATTTCACCTGGCGCATCTCGCACACAATCGTATGCGGTCATCCTTTCAGAAAGTGAGGGCATCAGAAGGTTACCTGTACTGATCGGCCCATTCGAAGCACAGGCTATTTTAGTAGCGATAGAAAATATGCAGCCACAGCGCCCGCTTACCCATGATTTGCTCAAAAATGTTTTCGACAGTTTTGCAATAGAATTGAGAGAGATCGTGATCAGTAATCTGCGCAACGGTATTTTCTATGCTCGACTGATTTGTGATAGAGATGGGGAAACCTTAGAAATAGACTCTCGTACTTCGGATGCACTGGCTTTGGCAGTAAGGTTTAAGTGCCCGATCTATGCCTATGACTTCATCTTGGAAGAAGCTGGTATCATCTTAGAGGAAGATATGGGAGAAGGAAGCTCTGGTGCCATTTCCCCTAAAAGAAAGAACGTTAAACAGCCTGAAACGGCCAAAGCACCTGCTTCTGATAATATTAGTGCTCAATCTACTGAAAAGCTAAATACATTATTGGAAGAGGCTTTAGCAGATGAAGATTATGAAAGAGCGGCTCAGATTCGAGATGAATTGAATAAAAGAGCGTAACTGTT
>JAHDGT010000243.1:0-3522 GCA_020631675.1 Bacteroidota bacterium | reverse complement strand
ATTTAGATAAACACAAAAAAGCCTCGTTTAGCCAACGCTGAACGAGGCTTTTTCGTTTATTAAGCGTTCATCCGTAACTTTACTTTGAATAGCGGCAGACCTTTCCTTTAAAATTATCTTTTGTTAATTTTTTAGTTTAGCTAAGCCTTTTATTTTTGGTTTTGGCTTTTTGCGACTATTTCTCCGCAAAAGGGATAGGAGTGGTAATGAAGCCGATGAATGCGCCCTGAGCGGCGGCTGGTAAAAGCGACCTTGGAAGCTCTTTAGCAGCCTGCCAGCGAAGCAGCAGACAGCGGCTGAATTTGAACGGATAGCCCGGTACCCGCAGTTAAAGCTTGCGCTTTATGAGACTTGAGACATGAGACCCGAGATATGAGATTTCGTGCTGTATGCCGATATTTTTATTGGCAGTTAGAGCAGGCTTTTATTGCGGGTATTTGCCCTGAAAAGAAAGAAGAAATATAGACTTTAATACGACAACAAATGAACACAAGATTTCTACAATTGCTTGTTGCTTGCTTTTTAGTGGGTTTGGCAACAAGTGTTCAAGTGAATGCACAGTCGACCTACAGTCAGGTGTATGACTTGATCCAAGCGAATTGTTCGAGCTGCCACTCTGGTGCGGCTCCGGCAGGACAGTTGGACTTCGCTTTATCTGAAGGGGCTTTATACGATGCCATGATCGATGGTGATGTGACGAACCCTTTCGCGGCAGGGCAGAATTTCAAATTGGTTGACCCTGGGGTACCTCAGCGTAGTTTCCTTTACCGTAAAGTGAATAATGAGTTATACCACGATTCTGTTTTGGATCCAGCAGAGGGCGGTGTTATGCCCAGCTATGCGGCTACTTTAGCCGATCAGGACAAAGAGTTGATCCGCCAGTGGATTCAGTTCGGTGCGCCTGAATTCGGTGAAGTGATCGATTATGATGTATTGGAAGAGTATTATGTGGATGGCGGTTTAGCTCGTTTGGAGCAGCCTGAAGTACCTGAAGATGGTTTCCAACTGTACTTAGGTTCTATCTTCTTAGAGCCAGGGGAAGAGCGCGAGTACATTTACAAGTACGACTTGAACAATGAGGAAGCTCTTGAGATCAATAAGTTGGATGTGGTCATGAATGACCAGAGTCACCACTTCTTGTTCTTCAAGTTCTTTGAAGGGGAAGCGGATGATGAAGATGATGGTCTGGAAGAGGTAACAACTTTGAGTTCTTTCTTAGGGGGCGCACAGGCGATCTCTAATGATACGAAAATGATCGCGGGTTGGGCTTATAGTAACGACTTCACGCTACCTGAGGGTACGGCTTATACTTGGGATGAAAATACGGTACTGAAGTACAATTACCACATTAAGAACTACAGTACGGAGTTCATCTTGCCTGTTGATCTTTATGTTAATGTACATACGCAAGAGCCGGGTAACGCGCTTTATGAAATGCAATCTGATTTCTATTTAGAGGACGCGATCCCACCACCTTTTGGTTCTTTTGTTGTGCCTGCGGGTGAAGAGGTGACTTTCGACTGGCATTTCACGGGCTTTGATGGGGCGAGTAATAATGATACGGTACACATTTGGGCGATCGGCTCACATACTCACCAGTATGGTACCGATTTCGACATTTACACAGCCGCTTCTAATGGTGAGCCATTGGAACAGATCTATGAAGGTTTCTACAACTTCGACTACTCTTTCAACCAAGGCTATTACGATTATGGGGAGCCACCTTTCCGTGTATTCGATGATTTCGTGAGCGTGCGCAGAGGGGATGGTATCTTCGCTACGGCTTCTTGGTTCAACACCAGCACCTCTGATGTGGGCTTTGGTTTGACCACTGATGATGAGATGTACGGTATGTTCATTCAATACCTAGTAGGTGATATCAGCGGTTTAGATGATATTGTTGGTATTGATGATGAGGCGACTGAAATTGCGGATGCCGATGCAGGTGTTCAGTGGGAGCTATTCCCTAACCCGAATCAAGGATTAACTCGCTTGGTATATAACTTACCGGAAGCGGCAGATGTGAACATCGCTATCTACGATATGACAGGACGTTTGAGTAGTACCGTATTCAATGCACAGCAGCAAAACGGTATGCAGCAACTATTGATCAATGCGGATGCTTTAGGTTTGTCTGATGGCTTGTATGTTGTTCGTATGCAGGTGGGTGATGAGACCTTTAATAAGCGTATGTTGATCGCTAAATAAATAGACCCGAGACGTGAGACTCGAGATATGAGATTTCGTGCTGACGTCAATTTTTCTTTCAAAAACCAGATTCACTATGTGAATCTGGTTTTTCATTTTACATCTACCATCAAGCGTTCGCAAATCTCATTGATGGTGCCGGCTTGGGCTTGTAGTATTTCACGGGTGGTGATGTCTCTTAAGCGTTGGATGTTCTCTTTAGATGTATCATCCAAATAGCCACAATCTGTAGTGAGTTTGGTTTGTAGTCGGTAGTAGCTTTTCCTGCCGTGTTTATTGGTGGGTAATAAGGCACGTAATTGTTTATCAACCGCTATATCCGCCCCGAAGAACATGATGTTGATCATCGGGCGCACCCAACCTGCCAATGCCCAAGATCGCGCTTGCTCATAAGAGTACTTCTCGAATAACTCTCCTGTACCCAAAGAAACGATAATGAACTTTTTGGCATCCGGAAACATCGTCTTTGCCTCTACATAGGCGCACATAGCAGGATTATTGGCAAACACCCCGCCATCAATAAAAGCAGAAGGCTGCTGCGGCACGGGGTTCTCTAAAAAATAGGGCTCAAAGTAAGTGGGCGCGGCGGTAGTAGCCTGAGCCGCCTGACGCATCAATACATCCGCCAGCGGGTCTTTTTTTCCTTCAGAACTTTTAAAAAAGTGCGCGTCACAGCGATCAATAGAGAAGCTTGTGATCAACACATCCGTCAGAGCCGCACTCATTTTCACATCTCCCAAACGCTCTTTCAACACATCCCGCATGCCATCAGAATAGTATTTCACATCCATCAAAGCACCTGCCGTTCTGATCGTTTGCCAGAGTGAGCGAGAGAAAATGCGAGTCGTTTCCGTTTCATAAAACTCCACCATCTCACTCGCCTTCATGGGCATGCCATTGTATTTGGGCTGCGGGCAGACCATGCTCAATGCCAATGCCCCGCCAGTAGATGTGCCCGCTACCAGATCAAAAAGCTCGTAAATTCTTTTTCCTGTCAATACCTCCATCTGTTCTAAGATCAAGGCGGGGATCAAGCCTCTCACCCCTCCCCCGTCTATTGCCAATACACGTACGGCATTGTGATCCTGTCGCCAGAATTTCAACTTTTTGAGCAGTTGTTGAGCTTGATTTTTCATGGGTGTTTTTTCTGAATTTGTATACGGGCAACTACCCGCAATTAAAAGGGGGGATGGGCTGTCGTACAGTAAATTATTGGCACATCACATGGAGACGCCCGTATAGGGGGTCTGTACGTTTATGCCCCCTTTTCACTGCGGGTACCGGGCTATCCGTTCTTATTAAGCGCACTGCCTG
>JAHDGT010000242.1:4149-6934 GCA_020631675.1 Bacteroidota bacterium | reverse complement strand
TTTCAGCTTTTTTTCGCTCCGTACTTTTCAAGTACGAAACTCAAAAAGAGCTTCATCTTCAAAATCAAGCACTTAGATGCGGCTCAGATGAAAAACTTTAAACTACCTCGGATCATTATACACCCACCTCACAATTTTTCTCCTTCATTTTTTACGCGGGAATTGCTCAGATAGGCCAAAGGCAGGATTTGCCTCTGGTTTGTGGCTTTCGCGTGAACCAAATTGTATTGCAAATGAAGTATTGGCAGTTGATACGTGCTTGTCTTTTTGTTATGATCGGCTTGGTGGCTTTATTGACACCTTTGGAGGCGAACCCGCCGGGTGTTAGTGTGGGCGATAAGGTGCCCGAGATCAATTTACCGAATGTGCAAGGGGTGAATAAAAAGCTATCTGCCTTGAAGGGAAAGGTGGTTTTGCTGAATTTTTGGGCCTCTTGGTGTGTGTCTTGTAATGTGGTGACCAACCCGGAATACAAGATGCTGTGGAAGAAGTACAAAGACCAGAGTTTTAAGAACGGCAAGGGCTTTGAGATTTATAGCGTGGCTTTTGACGAGGATAAAAGCAAGTGGTTGGAGAAGATACGTGAACAAGGCTTGAACTGGAATTACCATGTGCTGGATGATAAATCGTTCTACTCGAATTTGTGGACGACTTTTGATATTCAGAGCATTCCTTTCTCCTTCTTGATCGATGAGAAAGGGAAGGTGATCGGCGTGGATCTGTCTTATGATCAGTTGGATGCCGAATTGGCAAAACGCAAGAAGGCGACGCAAGCACCTCCTGCACCAACGCCTCCGCCACCTGCACCGCCCGCACCTCCAGTGACGGTCATTGAAGAACCGGATCCGGAACCTACTCCCCCTTCACCAGCTCCACCGAGTCCGAGTCCGGCACCGGCACCGGGAAATGGCGGTAATACTTTGCCGGATATAGATACGGGAGCGAATACGGGTGGCAATGGCAATAGCGATGGTGCTGTGAATGGCAATGTAGTAGAGCAAACGGTTTATAAGATTCAGTTAGGTGCTTCGAGAGCACCTGATCTGGGGTATTTCAAAGGAAAATTGGGCGATCTGGGCACGATAGAGACGGAAGCGGTGAGCGCGACCAGCTCTTTGAAGCGAGTGCTTCTGGGTTCTTTTAGTAAGAGTGGTGTTGGCTCTGTGCATAGTGCGGTGAAGGCGCGCGGCTTTAGAGATGCTTTTGTGGTGAAACGCCAAGCGAAAGTTAAAATACCGGACACGCCTCCTGTAGCCCCTGGCGGTGGTGGCGATGATGAAGTGGTCACACGCATTAAGCGCACGGTTTACCGCGTACAATTGGGCGTATTCAGACAGGCGAATTTGGCGAAGTTCAACGCGCTGACCCCAATTGGCAGTATGGATGTGGAATCTACCAGCAGCGGTTTGGAAAAGGTGTTACTGGGTAAGTACGAGCATCGTTCTGATGCGGCATCGGCATTGGCGAAGGTGAAGGCAAAGGGCTTTGATGGCTTTTTGACCACTCGTGAAGTGTACGAGACCATGACGGCTTATGCGCCTGCTACGCATTCTGTAGAAACAACGGTATCTGATCGCGGCATGCGGCCGGCTGAGTTCGGTGTGCCGGGTATGATGCAGCCCGAATTGATGGCGATGGATTATGCCGATCTGACCGGTACCATGATCAACAAGCAAGTACCTGAAGTGACACTGCCTGACCAAGAGGGAAATACTTTCTCTTTATCTACATTAAAAGGCAAGTTGGTTTTGGTTGAGCTGTGGACTTCCCGCAGTAAGGATGCCCGTAAGAACCATGCGGACATGAATAAACTCTACCAGAAGTATAAGAGCAAGAAATTCGAGATATACAGCATTGGTTTCGAGCCATTCAAAAAGCAATGGATGACGGCCATTGAGGAAGACCAACTGAGCTGGCCGATTCATGTGGTGGACGAGCAGGGCCCTGCCTCTGATCTACTGGAAAAATTCAATGTAGAGTACCTACCCGCTTTATTCTTAGTGGATAAGAAGGGCGTAATAGTGGCAGAAAACTTATCTTACGAGCAATTGGACGAAGAGCTCAGCATTAGGCTGGGTAAGAAGAAATAGCATGAGAAAAGATTTAGCTGAAACTTTCATCCCCTACCCTTATAGTCCACCTGCTATGGAAGAAGTGGTGCAGCGTGCCGCTGACTTTTACAGGGAGATGGACAAAAGGCGTTCGCTACGTGAATTTTCAGACCGCCCGGTTCCTAAGGAGGTGATCGAGCAGGTGATCCTGACCGCTTCTAGTGCTCCTTCTGGCGCACATAAACAACCGTGGACTTTCTGCGCGGTCAGTTCTGCTGAAATGAAGCAGCAGATCCGCAAGGCGGCCGAAAAGGAGGAATACATCAATTATCATGGGCGAATGAGCGATGAATGGCTCAAGGATCTGGAGACCTTCGCTACAGATTGGGACAAGCCTTATTTGGAAACTGCTCCTTGGCTGATCGTGATATTCAGGCAGGTACATGGTTTTAATGAGGACGGTGAGAAAGAGAAACACTACTATGTGAACGAGTCGGTGGGAATCGCTACTGGGTTTTTACTAGCGGCCATCCATCAAGCCGGATTGGTTTCTTTGACGCATACACCTAGCCCGATGAAGTTCTTGGAAGAACTTTTAGGTCGACCGAAACATGAAAAAGCTTATTTACTCATTCCAGTGGGCTACCCGGCTGAGGGGGCACGAGTTCCAGACATTAAACGAAAGGGGCTGGATGAAATGAGTTTATTTTTTGAGTAGACAATAGACGTGAGAC
>JAHDGT010000242.1:0-4049 GCA_020631675.1 Bacteroidota bacterium | reverse complement strand
TGAGACATGAGACTTCGTGCTGACGTCAAATTACTGAACGCAATTTTGCAAAGACACTAGCAAGCATATCCTATGAAAAGCACAAAAGTACTTTTATTACTACTGGTCACGATGTGCCAGTTCAGCATTGGCTGTAAAGAGAAATGTGAAGAGTTCAACTACAAAGGCTATAGCAAAGCGGATCTGAAATTCGTGGTGCAGGTAGCTGCTTTCTCTGAGCAGATCGACCCGGAATCGGCATTCTTAGATGCCGCCTTTATGACGGGTGATGATGTTACCGCTGAAGAAGCAACGGTAGGCGGTAAAAACGTATACCGTTACCTGGTGGGGGATTACCTTAGCATTCCTGAAGTACAGGGCAAATTAGATGAATTGAAGGCGAGCTATGATGATGCTTTCGCTGTAGCATACAGCTTGGGTGATGAGCGTGTGGCTGCTATTGATGATTCTTTCTTGAACTTGTATATGCAAGAGTGTACGGGTAAGAAAAAGAAGAAGAGAAAGAAGCGTAAGAAATAAATAAAGTACCGAGACCTGAGACTCGAGACAAGAGACTTCGTGCTGAGGCCGAAGTGATTTTCAATCGAACAATAAAAAACGGGCTGTCAATTTCAATTGACAGCCCGTTTTTTGTTTGATTTATTCTGTAGCTGGTGGGTCATTGGGTGGTGGGTCATTGGGTGGTGGGTCTTCTTCTTTGCCCTCTTCTGTTTCCAGTTCTTGTGTGGGTTCTTCACTTTTTGCGGAATCTGGTCCGGGAGCGGCATTCTCATCGTGATCCACAAAGGCTTGTGCTGGAGCTACAGTGATTTCCTCTCCATTCAGCTTCACCGTGATGTCCGGCTCGGCCTCTCCTACTTGGGTCACCACATCAGACTCTATGTCTTTCAGCTTCGGCAATTCATCTACAGAACCGATGCCGAAGTAATCCATAAAAAACTCGCTGGTACCATAAAGCAATGGTCTACCGGGCGCATCGCTACGCCCTAAGATGGCCACTAGGTTTTTCTCTAGTAATTTCTGCACCGCATAATCACAATTCACCCCACGGATCAGCTCAATACCACTCTTAGTGATCGGCTGTTTATATGCGATGATGGACAGGGTTTCCATAGCGGCGGTCGACAAACGTTTTTTGGCTTTGATGTCGATCAGCGCAGATACCGTTTCGTGGAAAGCGGGCTTGGTCAAAAAGGTATAGCCTCCATTGATATAAGCCAGATCATACGCGTACAAACTCTTTTCCTCATCATTGTACTTACGCTTCAACAGATCTATGGCTGCTAAGATTCTACTTTCTTCAATGGTATCGCCTGTAACAGTAAACAAACTATCCCGCATCTCCTTGATGGTGATCGGTTGTTTGGCGGTGAATACCAGTGCCTCTACGTGTAAGTGTAAATTTTTCATGGAAGTGCGAAGATAAGGATCATTAGGCTTCCTTAATATCAGTATCTGTTGTTTCGGCAGCTCCTTCTTTCAACAGTTCATTCTCTCGTTGTGTCTTCAAATGAAGGTTCACCATGATAGCAATGTTCAAGAAAAAGAGCGATCCGATCTTATCCGTCTCGATCATATCACTGATCAGCAAATTGATCACCAACATGGCCTGTGCGATCAGTATGGCCAACATCAGTTTACGATCATCTTCATCTCGTAAAGCATGATAGATCTCCTCCCCTTTCCAGAAGAGCACGATCAGGAGTACGATAAAGATCAACAGCCCTACAAAGCCCTGCTCCACCAAAATCATCAAGTAGTAATTGTGTACGCCTGAACGCTCTACATTATTACTCACATAAGTCTCAAAAGCGTCTACTGTATAAGGGCGGTAGTTGTTGTAGAAGTTACCCGGACCAAAGCCAGATAAGGGGTGAGCTGTACACATATGCGCTGCGGCCACCCAGCGGTACACCCGCTCCATAGAAGAAACATCCTTCCCCTCGAAGGTAGCTGAGATGTGATCCCCTAGGTCATCGTGGTAAACCGTATGCTCATAATCCGGGGCGAAAGCCATGTAATTATAGTCTCTCACCAGCCAGCCGATAAATAAGCCCATCACCACTACTGCCAGTACCATGCCCTGCTTGATCCAACGCCTTTTGAACACATAGCCCAGAATGGGAATCAGCAAAATAGACACATAAGCCGCACGGGTATAAGCGAACCAGATGCCCACTAAAAATACGAAGATGCAGAGGTGGATGAACAAGCGTTCTAAGCTGCCCTTTTTGTACCAATGCCGCGCATTGAGTAAGAAGGGGAACAGCATGGCCAACATCACCGCATAATTCACATGATTTCTAAAGAAAGGCGTCATGGTATGATTAGCCTCCCTAAAACCGAAATCCATATAGTAATGGCGCACCACCGTTTGGATCACCACAAAGAACAAGGGCACCAGCATCGCTAAAAAGATCGGACGAAAGTCTTTATCGTCTTTGATCAGTAATGCCGATAAGAAGACGAAGGTTACTACATACCACATCTTAGCCAAGAAGAACTTGAAACTCACCAGTAGATCCGTAGAAAAAACAACGGCAACTAAAGTCCACAACACATGAACACCCAACAAGGTAATGATCGGATGATTAATGAAGCCTCTCGCCAATCGATGCGGATTGACCAAGTAGAAAGCAATGGTCACAAACATCAAAGCCACCATCAAGGGTTCTGTAGGCAAGTCCGTTGCCAAGGATGAACCGACTTCAAATTCTATAGATAAAGGAAGCGCAAGAAAAAGCAGGAAATAAGCTTTTTCTAGATACAGCAGCAGGAAAATAGCCCCCAACACCACAAAAGGAAGGGCAAATAAATAGTAATTGCTCGTGAGCGCTGCTGCTATGATAGATAGCAGGGTCAGCACAGCAAAGCCAGAAAAGGCAATATTAGGCGATATGCGTTTTAGCAGCTTATCCATGATCCATCCAGACAGTCCGGTAGGACTAAGCCTTCGCCTCTTCTAAATTAAATTCCTTGAATTTTTCAATGAAGATCGCGATCAAGCTCATTGCGAAGAAAGCCACTAACACAGAGCCAATAACAATCATCGACCTTACTGGGCGGGTGCGCTTCACTGCGGGCACCGCCTCTTCAATGATATAAACCGTAGAGTGATCCTGATTCAATGCCGATACATGGCGATCGTAGATCGTAGCCAAGTTCGCGTATTCCCCTACTGCACGTTCCGTCAAGATCTCTAAGATATTAGACATCACCGTATCATTCGGATTATTCAGAATCGTGTTTTTCAAGCTGTCCGTCAACTTCGCCACTTGCTCTTTCTGCTCTGTTACTTTCTTCGCATACAGTGCCACCGCATCCATCTTCTTCTCGTCGATCACCCCCTTGTTCAGCACATCCAAACGCTGCACAATATCATTCGCCATCGTAGCTGCGAAATCAGGATCCTTATCCTCCACCTGCACGATCAGCATTTTCGTAGGCGTTTTCACCATCTGAAAATGATCTCGTAAAGCTTCCGACACCCAATAGTCCTTCTGCTCATCATCCAAATCGATCTCGTAATGATTGAACAAGTCGTACTTCTCGATCAAATAGCTCTCCAAAGCACGGCTCTCCGCCAAGGTGATGATACGGTTACGATCCTCACCGCCCCCGAACAAATACACCGGGTTCTCTGCCCCCGCATCGCGGAACAAAGAAGACACATCCATCATATAAGGGTTGGTAGGTAAGAAGGTCACCGTCGATGTAAAGTAGGCGGGCAGCAACAAAGAAATGACCGCACTGATCACCGCTGCCGCAAAACATACTGTCAAAATAGACCTTGCCCATTTCAGCAGGATCCGTATCAATTCTTCCATAATCTAACTATCAGGAACAGGGCGTTTTACCCCCCATTTTTCTCGGAAAGAGTGCAAAGGTAGCAAAATAAAGCCCTCAAAAAGAACCTATAACACTACATTGATGTGACAGTATGCGAACAGGTTGCGTGCTGCTCATTTTTGCCATCTTATTTTCTCAGGGCGCGTCCCTACGCACAAAGGCGGCAATGTAGGCATGCGCTTCAAGCGCATGCCTACATT
>JAHDGT010000241.1:4901-6963 GCA_020631675.1 Bacteroidota bacterium | reverse complement strand
GCCCAGATATGGGCGTACGAAGAACTCGCCCCCATGCCCGAAGCCGTCAGCAATAATGCTGTCGTTTCAGCAGAAGTGGATGGCGTTTGGCAGGTTTACAGCTTCTCGGGTATTGACGAAACCAAAATCTGGAGTGGCATACACGACAAAGCCTGGAAATACAATACCCAAACAGATACCTGGAGCGAACTCCCTCCCCTACCCGATGGCGGTGGTAGAATAGCCGCAGCAGCCTCCCGAGTAAAAGACAAGATCTATATCATTGGTGGCTATGAGGTATTCCCCACAGGTAACGAAGCCTCCTTTGACCAAGTACATATTTTCGACCCCGCAACAGATAGCTACTTAGAAAACGGCAGTCCGATCCCCGTACCAATTGATGATCAGGTGCAAGCCGTTTGGCGCGACAGCCTGATCTACGTCATCACGGGCTGGAGTGATACGGGCAATGTCCCTGATGTACAGATCTATGACCCCGCGAACGACAATTGGCAAGTAGGCACACCTGTTCCGGGCAATACCGACTATGAAGTATTCGGTGCCAGCGGCACCATCATTGGCGATACCATTTACTACGCTGGTGGTGCGCGTTATGGCGTCAACTTCCCTTTAGGACAAGTTTTCAGAAAAGGCTACATCAACCCAGCTGACCCAACAAACATCAGCTGGTCCGCTTTTGAAGATCCTTTAGCCAGAGGTTACCGCATGGCTTGTGTAAAAGAGTACGATCGGGCACATTGGATCGGCGGCTCTACCACCTCCTACAATTACAACGGCATCGCCTACAACGGCACAGGTGGCGTAACAGCCGAACACCGCATCGTTCAATACGATCGACTAACGGGTCAACTCACCGAAACAGATGATCAAATCGAAGCCGTTATGGATCTAAGAAGTGCTGCTGAATTGGATGTGAGTAATCTTATCATAGCCGGTGGCATGGAAGAAGGACAGCTTGTGAGCAATAAAACTTTTCACTTGATCAATTACAACTACCTAGGCATTGATGGCAATACCAGTAGTGAACAAGGAGAAGAAAAATGGCAATGGCAAAACACAAATTCAGGAACTCACATACAGCTCCACTATCATGATGAAGATTCATTTCGCATTGGAGAAAATTGGCAATATTCAATCATCGCACCTAATGGTCAAATTCTACAAAAGGGGCAATTCACGGCAAACAGTACCACTATAACACTTGAGTTGAGACCAAACATTCAAGCCTACAAAGGCTATTTGCTTTATTTAGGAAGTGGTAATTATCGGCAAGTTTTGAGGTAAGAGCATGCTCTTCATAAACTTGTTAAAGTTTGATAAAAAACAATCCCTTTCGGGAGATCCAGACAACTCGTACACTCTTGTACTTAAAAGGCAAGAGCATGTCGAAGAAAGAGTCCGCAAACGAAGGGGGTAATATTTACGATAGGATATTCAGGGAGAATGCACAATTCATTTTCATCCCTCTGATAGAAATGCAGTTGGGTCTCAAGATAAAAAGCTATCAACCCCTTCAAGAAAAGATTACCAAAACCATAGAAAGGGAAGTTGATTTTCTCTATAAGATCATAACAGATAAAAAGAAAGAACTACTGCTTCACTTAGAGTTTCAAACCAATAATGATGTGGACATGCTCTACCGCATGCAAGAGTATCACGGATTACTACAACGGAAATACAAACTCCCTATACGACATGTAGTCATCTACTTGGGTAAATCGAAGGTCAGGATGAGAAAAGAACTGCGACCTGAAGAGGTCTTCACTGGTTTTGATATCATTAACCTTTATGAGCTAGAAGCTGACAAGCTACTAGAGCAGCAAATACCTGAAGTCATCATTCTTGCTCTATTAAGCAACTATAAGACGGAACAGATAGAACCACTACTGCGTTCTATAAGCGTGAAATTAAAGCAACTTTCTGGTTCCGAACAGGATCAAAAGCGTTACTTAAAGCAGTTGCTAATCCTATCAAGATTACGTAATTTACATGAGAGTGTAGAAAAAATATTCAACGATATGCCTATTTACTATGACGTATACAAAGACAAACTCTTCCTAGA
>JAHDGT010000241.1:0-4801 GCA_020631675.1 Bacteroidota bacterium | reverse complement strand
TATTATCGAAAAGTGGAAAAACAAGTGATTGCACTTATCTTGAGGGCTTTAGATCTTCCACTACCGACTTATTGATCAGACATGGGTAAAATCCTCTTTCGCATATTTTTCTTTCTCGGTATACTCGTCCTATTATTTTTGCTGGGCAGTCTATTACTTCCCAATAAATTTGAAGTTGAACGCAGTACGGAAATCAAAGCGCCTGCTGGTCAAATTCATGAATTCGCCAACGACTTAAGAAGCTGGGAGCAATGGTCGGCTTGGACCAAAGAGAAAGACCCTAGCTTGAATTTCAGCTATCCTGTAGATGGACGTAGTGTAGGCAAAAAAGCCGTTCAACAATTTGATGGTGAAAACTTCGGCAAGGGTAGCGTAACGATCGACCAGAGCTTTCCTTTGGAAGGGGTGCGTTATACTTTGCAGATACAAGATGTGGGCATGCGCATGCAAGGGCGTATAAGATACGAACCACAAACAGAAGGTGAACTAACCAAGGTGATCTGGAGTGCTAAAGGAGAGTTCGGCTCTAACCCGCTCATGCGCTATATGGGTTTCTTTATGGATCGTTTTGTTGGTCCTGATTTTGAAGAAGGACTAAAAGGACTAAAGGAAATCAGCGAAGAGACACATCAACAGAAAAAAGCAGCTGTAAAAACAGAAACCAAACTAAAAAAGGCAGATTGATTTCGTCAATCTGCCTTTTTTAGTTTGGTTCATCAAAAATCTACCTAGTAATCTACTTCCTCGATCACTACGCTATCTGCGATCAAATCGTGTAAAGCTTGGCCTTTACGGTTAGAGAAGATGAAAAAGCCTCCGATAATGAAAGGAGTCGTGAAGTAACGGAGTACATTACGCATGAATGCCTTGCTGAAAGTAAGCGTTTTCCCACGGCTATCCGTAACACGCAGACCCAGCATCATTTTACCTAGGGTGGCTTGGCTGGCGGAACTCTCCATAAAAGCATAGTACAAAGTGAGTACTAAAAATGGCGATGCCATATGAAAAAAGCGGAATAAAAAGCCGGAGATGACCGCTACCACGAACAAATCAATGATCCAAGCGAATACCCTGCGGCTAAATGCCGCATATTCCATACTGAACACCTGGCGCGCATCACCAGAAGTACGCATTTGTGGTTTGCGACGAGGTTTTTGACGTTGCTGTCTGAATTCTTTTTGTCGCTCGCGAGAACGCTTTGCTCTTTCCGCGGCACGAGACAAACGCGGCTTGCGGTAACGCCAGTAAAAAGTATCGATACCCTGTTCCACATAGGTGGATATCTCTTCTTCTAAATCAACGGCTACGGCTTCTTTTTTATCATTGAGGTAACACAGATCCCACTCCCCCTCGAACATGTCAGCATTTAAACGGCGTGCTGCCGCTAATAAATCTTCAAATTGATTGTTGACGGGGATGACAATATGCGTTTCTTTATTTCGACGCCCATCAATTAGAACAATGGGCTCCATAGCTTGGTAGTCACTCTTTCCAGTTGTGATCATTTGGAATCAATGGATATTTGGTTCGTATAGTTCAACAGCAAAAGCAGGGGGCAAAGTTCCGCCACGCTGTAATGCTTGTGTTTTGTTAACACATTTTCCTGTTCCGGATGCCTGTTTAGCCTAAGCTACCCCCAAAGAGGTAAATCAGCTGCCAAGTACCAGCTAACCCGCCCAGAATAGCACCCGTCAAAATCAACTTCCACTCATCTTGCTGGTATGCCGGGCGTAATACCCCAACAAATTCAGCCGGAGAGAGCGATTGCATTTTATCAGATAAGGTGTGTTCAATATCTAAGGCTTCTCCCACATACTCGAATATGTGCTTGACCGAATAGGGCAGCTCCTCCACAAAACGGTTCGCCACCATCTGCTTCACTTCAATGTACTTCTGCGTACCCTGTGTTATCTGAAACAAGGGTTTAGCCAAGCCCGAAGTATTATCCACCGCCTGCTTGGTGTGTTTTTGTACGATCTTCACCAAACGATCCGAAGCGGGACCCGATATGATCGTTCTTGCGATTTTCTGTGCCGTAAGAATGCGCTCGGCAATGATCTTAGAGTATTCTACCGCAACTTCTTTCTGTCGCTTAATGAATAAACCCTGAAAAGTAAAAGGTCCGATCTTCTTAGGTTCAAGCGGCTCGAAGATGAGCTTCAGTGCTAAGAAGTTCGTGGCCCAACCTACCAATAAACCCGCCACAGGTAAGATCCACCACTGCGGGAAAAAATACCAAACCAACATCTGCACCAAACCGAACAAGAAACCGAAGTATAAACCTGAACGTTCAATGAACTTGAATTCCGCCGCACCGCACTGCAAGAAAATCTGATTCAGCAAGCCCTTGTCTTCTAATAGCTCATTGACCACCATCGTTTTCAGGTCAAACAGCTCATTGATGTTCGTCTTAACATCTTCCATCAGTTCTTGAACCACCAAAGGGAGGTCTTCGGCCGCCTTGGCAAAGATGCGTTCTTTCATACCCTTGGGCACAGACTCCCAGAGAACAGGCGCATGGCTTTCCATCACTTCAACAATGATCTCTTCGCCCAGCTTGCTGAGTACGGGTTCCATTTCTTTCGCAACACGTTCTGGTTCTATTCGCGCGAATTGATCCTCTACGGTCAACAACTTACTCGTGAGTAAGTCCACCGACTTAGCAGCCATCACCCCCGCCTTAGCCGGAATAATACCCTGCCATCCCAAAAATGGCTTGACCCCTATGAACTCTAATGGGTAAAATGTCATGCGCAGTGCCAACCAATTGGTGGCCCAGCCCACGATCCCACTGATCACAGGAATTGATAAATACAATAATATCTCTGTAGTTGGCATTTGAACACTAAGGTAATAAGTTCTGACTTATTCGTGACGGCTTTAGACTAGTTTCATTAAATTCGTGCTTAATAACTATGAAAGACTACCATCGCATATTCGACCTCCCTTTTTACCAAGCGGAGCACTTTCCACAAGAACGTGCCTTTAATGGTGTAGTGGCCGAAGGCAGACGGGTAAGCGTATCCTCTCAGCGATTCAATGAGTACGTGGTCAAACTCAGTGCCGCACTGCTCTCCAGAGGATTGCATATTGGAGATAAAGTAGGGCTGGTCAGCAGGCGCAACCGAGTGGAGTATCTGATTGTTGAGATGGCAGTGCTGCGCATTGGCGGTGTCATCGTACCCCTGACAAGTGCTTTACAACGCACCGAAGCGGTACACATCATGCGAGATGCCGACATCAGTTGGCTATTCATAGATGATCGTAAAAGCGCCGCTCGCTTAGCCCCTTTCAAAACCTTATCTGATCAACTCAAACACTGCTTCAGCTTTGACCCCATAGATGGTTTGCTCTCTTGGGAACAGCTCTTAGGCAGTGTACAACTCAGCGATCTGGATCACGCCCAAGCCCTGAGTGATGCGATCAGTCCGGAACAGCTCGCCTGCATACTCTACACCTCTGGTTCGGGCATGTTTCAAAAGGGCGTCATGCTCTCTCATAACAATGTGGTCAGCAATGTTAAGGGCTTGGTCAGTGCCGCCCCCTTAAAACCAGGATCGGTAAGTTTGAGCTATTTACCCATGTGCTACGCCTACGAGCGCATCATGACCTACTACTACATCGCCAATGGAGCAGAATGGACAGGCTCGCGATTAAAATACCTCGCCGATGATCTACTGGAAGTGCGCCCTAATCTATTCGCCGCCGTACCAGAGCTATTAGAGCATATGTACAAAAGCGTATTGAAAAACGGAGCACGTCTAAACGGCATGGAAGCCCGTACCTTCAGGTGGGCAATGGATATCGCCGAGAAATTCACCTATAACAGCTACCGCTACCCCATTTTTAAAGGACAAGTGAACTTAGCACGCCGATTGGTCTTCAAAGATTTTAAAGCCGCATTGGGCGATCGGCTGGATGCGATCGCCGTAGGTGGTGCGGCACTGCGCCCACAGCTCAAGAATATTTTCGCCGCCGCTGATATTAATGTGGTGGAAGGTTATGGCTTGACCGAAGCCGCCGCTGTGCTTACTTTCAATCGTTTCGACGAAGAAAAATGGCGTGCTGAAACCGTAGGAGAGCCGCTACCCAATCTTGAGGTCCAAATAGCAAGAGATGGCGAGATATTGGTAAAAGGTCCCAATGTCATGATGGGCTACTACAATAAGCCTCGCGAAACCGAACGTGTACTACAAAACGGCTGGCTGCACACCGGCGATCTGGGCGAGTGGGAAGACAAGCGTTTCCTCCGTCTGATCGGGCGTAAAGACGACACCTTCAAAACCAGTAACGGCACCCTCGTCTCTCCCGCACAATTGGGGCATTTTTTCAAAGGCAGTCCCTGGATCAAAGAAATACTCATCGAAGGCAAAAACCGCCCCTACCTCAGTGCCATCATACTGCCCAATTTCGATTTCTTAGATGGGCATTTCAAGCAATTCAATTTCATACAAGCCTCCGATCACCTGATCATACACGAGGAAGAAGTAAAAACGGGTTTTGCCGAAGAAGTGAAACGCCTCAACAAACAACTACGCAAATCACTACACATAGAACGCTTCGCACTGGTCTCCACGCCCTTCCAACAAACCGATGCCATTAGAGATGATTCGGGTCGTATCGGTCGCAAGCAATTATTAGCCCATTTTAGAGATGAAATCAGTAGAATGTATTAAAATCTACTGTAAATCTGTCGCCCAAGCAACCTAATACACATAACGAACATCCTTTTTATTAACAGCTTTCCGTATATTAGGTGTGATTTGAATATTAATGGCGTATACCCGCAATAGAAAGGGGG
>JAHDGT010000240.1 GCA_020631675.1 Bacteroidota bacterium | reverse complement strand
GACGAAAAAAAGCTGAAGTATTCAGGATCAATGACTTAGGGGCAAGGTCGAGAAAATAACTTTAAACTACCTCATTTAATAGTTATAGTGTTTGTGGTTTTTTTGAGCGAACTTTGCATGGAAGAAAGAAAAAATCAAGTATGGTAAAAATAGGTGACATTGCGATTGGCGAATTTCCGCTCTTGCTGGCTCCTATGGAGGATGTGAGCGACCCGCCTTTTCGTATTCTGTGTAAGAAGAACGGGGCGGATGTGATGTATACGGAATTCATCTCTTCAGAGGGACTGATCCGCGATGCACACAAGAGCGTACAGAAGCTGGACATTTACCCGGAAGAGCGCCCGATCGGTATTCAGATATTCGGTGCGGTAGAAGAGAGCATGCGCCGCTCTGCTGAAATCGTTGAAGCCGCTGCACCAGAGATATTGGATATTAATTTCGGCTGCCCGGTGAAGAAGGTGGTATGTAAGATGGCGGGTGCCGGGATCTTACAAGATATTGACCGCATGGTCAGCTTGACGGAGGCGATCGTGAAGAGTACAAAGCTGCCGGTAACGGTAAAAACGCGCTTGGGCTGGGATGACAATACCAAATACATTGTAGAAGCGGCCGAACGTTTGCAGGATATCGGAATCAAAGCGATCAGTATTCACGGACGTACGCGTAAGCAGATGTACAAAGGCGAGGCGGATTGGACCTTGATCGGAAAAATCAAGGAGAACCCCCGCATGCACATACCCGTATTCGGCAATGGAGATGTGGATAGCGGACCAAAAGCGAAGCTGATGAAAGATCGCTACGGGGTTGACGGCATTATGATCGGACGTGCAAGCATCGGTTACCCTTGGATCTTCCGCGAAGTGAAGCATTATTTAGAAACGGGAGAAGAACTGGCACCGCCTACGATTCAAGAACGGGTGGCCGCTTGTAAGGAGCATTTAGTACGCTCTTTAGAGTGGAAAGGGCCAGTCTTAGGCATATTGGAAATGCGCAGGCATTATACCAATTACTTTAGAGGCTACCCTAACATCAAAGCCTACAGAACCAAACTGGTCACCCTGAATGATGCAGAAGAGTTATTTGCAGTGATCGACGAGATCGCAAAGGTCTATGATGGCTATACGGTATACAGAAAAAGAAAGCCTGTTGAAGTCGCAACAGTCTAAAACGAAATAAAAAAGAGGGTTAAATCAAATTTGATTTAACCCTCTTTTTACTTCATCCATAATTCTTCGGCGCCTGCACGGAATCTTATGTCTTGAGTCTTATGTCTCATTTTACGCCTCCGTATCACCAATCACACGGAGTTTCAATCCATCAATAGCCTCACTGATCGGAATCTGACAGGATAGGCGACTATTGTCTTCTACCACAGGTAGGGTATCGAGCATGTCCCATTCATCATCACTGGGTTCATCGAGCTTGTCCATGTTTTCTAGTATGTGACAGTGGCAAGTGGCGCAGAGGGCCATGCCGCCACAAACGGCTTCAATATCGTAGCCACTGCCCTTAAGCACCTCCATCAGGCTGAGCTGAATGTCAGTAGGCACCTGTATGGCTTCGAAGGTATCTCCGGTAGCGGTAGCGGCGTAAATGGTGATCTCTTGACTCATCTTGTGACTATTAGCGTTTGATCTTAGCTTCGACCAGCAGGAGGCGGTACTTCTGCGATCGCTCTGTTCAGAAAATCATTTAACGGCTTCATTGCCTGATAAGTTCGACTGGCTTGTTGCACGAAGTTCTTTTTCAGAAAATCTTTATCAGACATGCGCTTAACCGCTAAGAAGCTCTTCAATCTAAGGATGTCGATTCCGGGATGTGTTTTTTCATAGCCTTTGGGCTGTGTCTTTAAACGCTCCCCATCCAGCTCGCCGAACTGCTCCTTGAAATCAGTAGCATCAATGATGGCTCTGAACTCGTCCAGATTATAGTCGACCTCTTGGCGTACCGCCTTGATCCAAGGACCAGGAGGCATATACATCCCTCCTGCCAACATACCCTCACCAGGCTCCAAATGGATGTAGTAGCCCGGGGTCATGGATTTTCTTCCGGCCGCATTGATCAAGCCACCCATATTGGTTTTATAGGGTTCCTTGTTCTTAGAGAAACGCACATCTCTGTAAATGCGGAAGATGCATTTTTTAGGCTCTAAGTGTGCTACACCGGGATCAAAAGTGGCGATCTCTTTGATCAGCTCTCCGATCAGTTGTTCAAAGTCAGCTTTAGCCGCTTGAAAGCGTTTCTTATTGTCTTGAAACCACTCTCTATTATTGTTGGCTTTAAGCTCGCTCAAAAAATCAATACTGGATGATTGAAGCATATCTACTGCTTATTTATGGCGTTTCCGTATAGCTTACATTAGCGAATGAGCCATTCACACTACAAGATATGGTGGTTGGGGATAACAAAGCTGTGTAATTGAAGTTACCGCTTATTGTTTTGTTTGCCGTATCATAATCAGTAAGGTTAACCGTACCTGTATTTGCAAGATAAATGCCTCCTTCTTGGTCATCTTGATATATTGCGGTACCCACTGCTACTGTAGCACTCGGAGATAAGTCATAGGTCTGTTCGGATATATTGTTCAAAGAAATAGAAATGACTTGACCGCTACTACTAACACCACTAATGGTCATGTTATTGGTTAAACCGACCAATTGGGCCTCTACGCTCGCTAAGTCAAACTCAAATGCATCGAAATTATCGCCAGCTACGGTAGCACTGAATGACATGGTGTTGCCGCCGCTGCCACCGCCGCCATTGTCATCTTCGTCTTTATTACAGGCAGTTGTTAGTGCCATTACGAATACCAGTGCAAGTGCTAATGGGTATATCAATTGTTTAGCTTTCATCTTGTTTGTTGATTTCAGGTTTTAAAAGAATAAATCTATCTATCGGGGGGCACGCAAATGTAAGGAACACTTCATCAAAAGTGTCCTAATACGTCATACAAGCAAGAAAATGGTCGGCTGCTAGTGTGTTAGGCTTGTTTATACCCAGCTTTTTACGAGTGCGCAAACGTTGATGGTTTGCTTGGCGGTGAGTTTTCTAGGGAAGAAAGAGACGGAATCCATGATCCGGTACATGATGCATAGTCCTAAGCCCCCTTTACGTTTTTCTTTGACATGCTGATCGATATCAGCCATACTCCACTTTTTCTTTTCAGGTCGGTAGTCGCCCACATCATAGATCTCGACTTTCAATTTACTTTTTTGGAGGAAGAGATCGATTTGAAGCTGTCTGCTGGCGTCATTGTCATTACCATGCAGAATCGCATTGGCACATGCCTCGTCAATGGCGAGGACGACCTTATGACGATCCACGTCAGACATTCCAGTCTGTTCAATGTGTTGATGAACGAACTGACGAATATCGCGCAGATGTTGTCGGCGGCAAGGTGTGAGGTAAGACACCTTCATAGGCATCAGTACAGCTTGATAAAAATTAGTAGTAAAGAAGTAGTTTCAATAGGTCAAGGATGAACCATTGGAACAATTAAGATAAAAAAGTATGTCTGTATTCACAACTAATAGCTCTTAAAAAGAGTTTTACGCGATCTGTTAAGAACGGCTGAATACGTCTTTAGCTTCGGTTTCATCAGTAACGATCGCGAACAATTGGTGCAATCCTAAGAGTTGGAATACATTGTACACATTATCGTTCATGTGGTAGAATACGAAAGCACCACTTTTGGATTTAAAATCTTCAAGATGGGAGATGAATACACCCAGACCAGCAGATGAGATGTACTTCAGGTCTTTACAATCGACCAGAATATGATAGCGTTCTTCGTCGAATGCGGATTGGATCACATCATCTACCTGAACGGCGGAGCTCGCATCAAGATCGCCGTCGATTCCCAGCTTCAACAGACCCTCATCAAGTGACTTTGTTATCTTCATAGGCGTAGAGGTACTACTTAAGAACGTCTTAGTAGTAAATTTGGTTTGGGTTCGCAATTTAAGTTTTCTTCTAAGGATAAAGGAGGATGTTGACGGTAATTTTTTAGCTATAGCTTTTGTTCGTGTAAAAACAAAACTGTTACGTTCATAATAGAACGTTTCTATATGCTAAAGTTTGCCAATGGCCGACAACTATATATAGGATTAGACATAAGTTGTGCCAAGCCTTTGTTTCAGGTATGATACTTGACTACCTTTAAATACCTCCAAACCCTTAGCTATAGCAAGGTTTTCACTAAATAAAATAAGATGTTCAAACAAGAACTTTCGATGCATGTCCATCTATTTCTTTGTCGGCTGGCACTGCTTACAGGCTTGCTTTTGGCAACCAGCTTGATAACCAACAACATACTTATGGCCCAAAATGAAACTAAAATAGAATTACCTGCTTCTTTCGAGAATTATGGAGACTATAAGAAGGAGCTGAGCTATTTCAGGGCCAGTGATGGCTATAAGATGGCTTTTTTGGACTTGGGTGATAAAAATAAAGAAGCCATTATGTTGGTTCATGGTGTGCCTATGTCGTCTTGGCTGTACCGAAAAATAGCAGCAGCCTTAGAAGCGAGTGGCAAATATCGGGTCATAGTACCAGATATGCTGGGCTATGGCGCAAGTGACAAACCCAATAAGAAAGAGTTATACAGTCCTGCTGCTCATGGTAAGCGATTGAACGAGCTGGCGGATCATTTGAACTTGAAAAAGTGGACGCATGTGGTACATGATGCGGGCGGGCCGTGGAGCTTCGAAATGATCACGCAGCAGCCAGAACGCATTAAAAGATTGGTCTTGTTGAATACGATTTTATACAAAGAAGGTTTTGAACCACCGATGTACTTAAAAGAGAACATGATCGGTAAGTCTTACGCCAGTTTATATAATGGCGGAGCGGCAGCGAAGGCGATGATCAGAATGACTTTAAAGAATGGAACGAATCAATGTCCGCTAACGAAGCAAGAGATCAAGGGGCACATCAAGGCCATCAAGGGAAGCAGGACGGCGATCTATAAGTTCTTTACTGGCTTAAAAGATATTGAGGCAAGACTGCCCGTATACCAAAGCACACTAAAAAGCTTGAATGTACCGATCTCAGTGATCTGGGGTTCTGGTGATGATATCTTGGTTGGTAAGGAGCAGATTCCTTTGATTCAGGAAAATCTGGGGGTCTCTGATGCGAATATTCACAGCATCATAGGTGGCGTACACTTCATACAGGAAGAGCGCCCTGGTGATATCGCCAGTTATATTATGAACTTTATGAAAAAGAAGTAGACTTCTTTGAGGTGGTTTTTAGCGTCTGCGCGGACGAGTTACTTCATAAATCGCATAACAGATGCAGCAGAATGCAGGGATGCCGATGCTTAACATGTAAATCAACATGATATAGGATGGTATTGGTTAAAAAGTTATTTCGAGCCGCAAAGATATATAAAGCCGCGAAAAATCGCCTATAAAAAAAGGCACATCAATCAAGTTGATGTGCCTTTTTTGTTGACATTATGGAATAGTTTAACGGCCGATCGGTAGTAATACCGAAGCGGATAAGCCCATACCGCTGAAACCATTGCCCACATATTGGTAACGGGCACCAATGTCTAACTTGGCATTGCCCAAGTCAGCTTCATAACCGATACCGGGCGCGAAGCTCAATAAAGTGTGCTGTTCTTTAGCGGATAAAGTCAGGATCAACTGTGCGTCTAAGCGGGTGGTTATAGGCGTTACACCGACCTCAGCACTTCCGTATAAACCATCTGCTAAGAAGTATTTTACGCCCCCTTGGATGGGAATGGCGGTAACGGTGGCTTCTAAATTGGTGAGGTCACCGATCACATCACCAACACTACCTAAGTCGGCGAAAGTTTCGTTTTTGTAGGTCAGATAGCCAGCTCTGGCGAAGATTCTCGCTTTATCGCTTAGTTCACGTTCTAAGCGTGCGCTAACACCAATGCCCGCATTGGTGCCTTCGCTTAGGTCAACGGGTATGGCAGCAATGCTACCGATCAATTCAATATTAGTACTGTGTTTGAAAAAAGGTACGCCTACTTCTACACCACCTCCAATGTAGGTGTCTTGTGCTTGTAGGGTATTCGCGCCTAATAGAAAGAGGCAAGCGGTGAATGCGAGTGTTGCTAATGAGCGGATCGACTTTGAAAAACTGTTCATGGTCATCGGTTTTTTGGGATGAAAAATTAGCGACGGAATCGTCTTTTTTCGGGGAGACATGAACAGAGGATGGACCAGCCTGAAAATAGGTGGTCGGTTCTTTGACGATAAGTGCTAGCGGTCGTTTAATGAACCTTTATCGAATGGGCGGGTATATCTTCCAAACAAATACATCCATCATTGATATGACCCGCAAGAAGTTCATTCTATTATCTGCCAGTGGCGCGTTATTCGCTATTTTCTGCTTGTTCTTTATTATTCGATTCGGGCATTGGGCGAAGCGGGCCTATCACTATGCACAAATGGATCATGCCGATGTGTATATACAAGCGGGGCATGAAGGCAGGACGAGAGGGAGTACCGGAGCCTCGTCGGCCTATGGACGGGAGATAGATTGGACACCCATAGTGGCGGATGAGGCAACACGGGTTCTACGTGCTGCGGGTTATGAGGTAATTCGTGCTCCGGCAGACCATTACAAACGGAGCAAGGTAGATCTGGCTTTGTCCATTCATTTTGATGGTAGTGTGAACCCTTGTAATACAGGTGCGTCCATTGGCTATGATGATCCTACCGACAAGCCTGCTGCCGATGCTTGGAAGGCACTCTACGATCAATACTTCCCCTACAAATGGATGCCGGATAATTTTACGCGCAACTTATCCCACTACTACAACTACCACTATACCATAACCCGCGATGCGGAGCTGCTTTTGGAGTTGGGCGACATCAGCTGTAAAAAACAAGCCAACTGGCTAAAGCCACGCCTGAAAAACATAGGTGGTTTACTGGCTTACTTTGCCGCGGAACGAGTAGATGGCAATACCAAAGGAGTACCTGAACCCAAAGCGGCTATGGCGCAACCGTAATCATCGGGTTT
>JAHDGT010000239.1 GCA_020631675.1 Bacteroidota bacterium | reverse complement strand
AAAAGGCGGCCCAGAGGTAGCCATTTTTAGCCCTGCCAGCGAAAAGCCATTGGGGCTGCCGAATTTAACGGATAGCCCGACCACGCAGTAGAAAAGCTGCGCTTTTTAGACCTAAGACATAAGACGCAAGACATAAGAACCGTGCTGTGTGCCGAGTTTCTTTAATGGCTGCTGGAGCAGCTTTTTTATTGCGTGGATGCGCCCTGAAGCAAAGAATATTCTAAATTTATAAGCCTTAAGACAACCTTTTTTGAAAAGCCTGCACCATAGTCATTGAGTTTGCGCTGATAAACTTCTTTACAGTTCAGCAACAGATTCACGAAAACGTTTTCACCCACTTATTTTAGTAATGAGGTAGTTTAAAGTTTAGCGTCGACGCGGATACAAACTTTTGACCGCTTCTTAATCAACCCAAATAGATTCATAGGTGATGAAAAAATCATTGTTTTATATTTCAGCGATCTGCTTTGTTATTTGCTTTACCGCATGTCAGAAAGAAGAGATCACAGATGTAGTAGGTGTCACAACTTCTAACTCTCAAGATGGAGAGGTGGAGCAGTATCCCGAAGCGATAGGTACTTATGTGGCGGATGTTTATGGAACGAGTATCGCGATTTTATCTGTAGAGGTGAATGAAGATACGGATGGTACGACTTATACGGTTGAGCTAAGTAATGGCCTGCGTATGTTATTCTCTGAATCAGGGGAGTTCATGTACTTATTAGAAGGCGAAAGCTCAACGACTGGAACCGGAAGTTCTGATGGTGATAGTGGCGATAGTGGTGAAGAATCTACTACTGGTGCTTCTGATAGTGATGATGAGGAGGAAGATGGCGATAGCGAAGAGTCATCGACTGGTGAAGATGATGAAGACGAGGAGGATGGCGATAGCGAAGATGATGAGGACGAAGAAGGAGAAGATGAGGAAGACGGTGATAGTGAGGATGATGACGAGGAAGGTGAAGATGAGGACGAGGAAGGCGAAGATGATGAAGAGGAAGGAGAAGACGAGGATGAAGACGGTGATAGTGAGGATGAGGACGAAGACGGTGATAGCGAAGAAGATGAGGAAGGAGAGGACGAAGACGAAGGGGCAGCATCTACCACTGGTGCGGAAGATGGTGAAGGTTGATTAATCAATAATAGGTTCAAATAGATTTAAAGGCACAGCTCAGCTGTACTAAACTAAGGGGTGGGTTTTGCGATCCACCCCTTTTTTATTGTCATCTTTAATTCTTATATGCGAATATCTTTTGGACATATATACTGCATATGGACAATGCTGCTTGTATTGACTAACCTAAGTGTTTCTGGGCAGTGTTTATTGGAGTCGGTGAGCTTAGAGGAGAGAGCGGCGAACAGCAGCTTTGTTTTCGAGGCGGAAAAGATCGGACAGGGCTATTATTGGTCGGACGAGGAAGGACGGGTTTACACGGATCATCAATTAGAGATCCAACATGTATTTAAAGGGGAGTCGCTATTAAGCGATACGGTTTTATTGCGTACAAGAGGAGGCGTTTGGGGAGATTTAGTGGAAGAGGTATTTCCGGTATTAGGGCTCTCTATATGCGAGCGGGGTTTATTCTTTGCTAATGTAGATGCAAGCGATGCTTCAATCTTACGTACTTGTTGCGGGCCACAATCGTTTATCCGATACGATTTAGAAAAACAATCGGCCAGTGACCCTTTGAATTATTATGAGCAGATCGCTCTGGATGTACACCTGCCCTTATGGGAGGCGGCAATAGGAATGAGTGAGTTGGATTACGAAAACAGCTACCTCTTTCAAGAGACGGATACCAAAGACGGGCAGGACCTCCCACCTGTGATCAGTGGGTTTTCACCGACGAGCATTACGGCAGGTACTTTTGACATCCTGACCATTACGGGAGAGAATTTCGGGTCTGCGCCTACGGGCATGTCGAGTGTGCATTTTAGGAATCCGGATTTTTATGGCTTGTCTTTTTCTTACCAAGCGGTAGCCCCTAATCACATCTTATCGTGGAGTGATAATGAGATTCAAGTGTTGGTGCCTGGTCGCGATCCTTTGATCAATAAATCAGGTGCGGGAACAGGACTGATCAGAGTGTACAATGAAGCAGGAGATATGAGTCAGTCGACCGAGAACCTGACGGTTTTATACAACAAGATGACGGCAGGTCTGCATGAGATCGATTTGGTGAATGACAGTGGTTTCGGGGGCTATACTTTTAGTTTGAACGAGACTTTAGCAGCCGATGAAGAAGCGGTAGCTGCCATTGATCGTGCCTTGAGCACTTGGCAGTGTGAGATACAGACCAATTTAGTGAATGCGGGGGCAAGTAGCCCGGTGGCTTGTGCGGCGAATGATGGCTTGAACCTCATTGCTTTTGATACGAGCTGCGAGCTGCCTATGGGTACTATTGGGCAGACCACGCACTGGTTCATGCAGTGTGCCGATGGAGATGCTTTTTTCTTGGAAATGGATCTATTGTTCGATGCCGAGATCAACTGGAACTTCTCTACTGCCCCTACGCCTAGCGGACAAAAAGATTTTGAATCGGCAGTGCTGCACGAGCTGGGTCATGCGCATGGCATGGGGCATGTATTGGATTTCGGCAAGGTGATGTATCCCGCACTTTTAGATGCGGATGATGTACGCGAACTGGATGCCGACGCCAAGGAATGTGGCGCACTGATTTTAGCCCATAGCGTGGAGGCGAACACATGCGGCGATAGCTCGCCCATGATCGCTTTGCCTGCTTGTGATGCGCCTTGCTCACTTAGCATTAGTGATCTGGAATTGCTGAATAATTGTGATTCCGCCATAGATGACCTCTTATTGTATAGTCTGACTTTGGAACAGGTGAATGCTAGTGAAAGTGGCTTTCAATTATTCATTGATGGTGCTTGGGTGGCTGATTTTGACTATGGTGCTTTTGGCAGCACGAGTATTGAGTTCGCTATTTTAGGTGATGGTGCGGTGCATAGCATTTCCATTAAAGATATGGAGAACCCCGACTTCTGTTTTGCGGGGCAGATTCTGCCTACACCTTTGTGTATTTGTACCCTGTCAGCTTCATACAGTTTATCAGGCGGTTGCGATAATGCGGATCTACTCAGTTATACCCTTTTGATCGATGGAGATAATACCAGTTCCGCTTATCAGGTATTTGTGGATGGGGTGTTATACGATCTGTTCGATTACAGCGGAGGCTTATTGAGTACTTGCAGCATTGATCTGGCCGGAGATGGTAGTACGCATGAAGTGCTGATACAGGATGTACTAGAAACTGATTGTAGCTATTTACTGGAAATCAGCACGCCACTTTGCGCCTGTGCTTTATCCTTTACGGCAACACCTGATGGGGACGGTTGTAATGCCGATGAAAGCATTAACTATTTCTTGAGCATAGACAGCGATGAGGGGAGTGATGCGGGTTTTGAAGTATGGTTGGATGGAAGCTTGATGGGGACAGCTCCTTATGCCCTTACGGGTCCAAGCTATTATAACCTGCCCATTGCTGGCGATGGATTCGCACATAATATTGAGGTGCGGGATCAGATCAAGACCTATTGCAATGCGAGCAATACCATTACAACCGAAGATTGCGCCTGTGCCATAAGCCTTACCCTAATAGAAGAAGTGGGCACTTTCGATTGCTATGCATCCACTGATGCCGAGCAAACATGGCTGCTTGAAGTCGACGCCACGGGCAACAGCAGTACGAGCTTCGAACTTTGGGTGGCGGACACCCTTCACGGCATACAAAACTATTCTTCAGATGGAACTGCGCCCATCTACCTCAGCGTTTCCGCGAACACGGCGGAATTCGAGTTTTACGTTGTAGATCTTTTGAAGGAGAACTGTGTTTCGGAAACGCTACTTTTAACTCCACCCAGCTGTGATTGCCTGCTTGATTTCACAGCGGAAGCGATGGGAGATTGCACGCCTTCAGATAGTATTCCTTATGCTTTGACTATTATAGATTATTATGGTGGCGAAAATGGCTTGACCATTGCCTTGGATGGGGCATGGATAGATACCATCGCTTATACGGCGACGGGCTACACAAACTATCCTTCACTCATGCTCCCTGCCGATGGGGCGAGCCATTCCCTGATCATACAAGACTTGGATGATGCTACTTGTAGTGCGGATACGCTTTTGCTGATGCCCAATTGTATTTGCGAGATGAGTTTGACAACTGAAGCATTGAACGATTGTGCGAACGCAGCTACTGATGACTTGCTGGATTATCTTTTGCATCTAACATATAGCGGTACAGCATCCACAAGCTTTGAGTTATTGTTCAATGGTACTTCTATGGGCTTTTACGATTATGAGCTGGACGGTACAAGCGAGATTCCTTTAAGCTTTGATGGGGATGGCAGTCTTCAAAACATCCAAATAGTTGATGTGGAGGATGCTTCCTGTATGGCCAGTACAAGCATAAATTTGCCGAATTGTACTTGCTCCATGAGCTTGGACATAAGTGAACCAAGCGATTGCACGATCACCGAAGAGCTGTTCTATGAACTGATCCTAACAAGCGAGAATGGAAGTGAATCAGGATTTGAACTGTATATAGACGACCTTTTAATTGGTACGTATCTCTATGAGCTTTCAGGTACTACGCTAATGAGCATCGCCGTGCCAGGAGATGGAATGACGCACAGCATCAGCATCATTGATCTGGACGATCCGGAGGCTTGTACCATTAACCAAACAGTTGTCGCACCCAATTGCATTTGCGATTTAGCACTCACTCAAGTCGGCGAGGGTTTCTGTGAGCTATCTACAGATAGTTATGTGCTTGAACTAGAGCTGAGCAGCTTGAATACAGGCACAATGGGTTTTGAGTATTGGCTGGATGGCGAGTTGCAAAGCAGCTATGCTTATGATGCGGACAATAGCACCGCCATCACGCTGAACTTGCCAGATGATGGACTCTTGCACCAAATCGAATTCAGAGATGTGGAAAAGCAGAGCTGTGCCGCCTTTTATGAGCTGAGCACTGAAAACTGCACTTGCCAATTCACGGATCTGAGCTATGAGCCGATCGGCAGCTGTGAAGATGGTTTTTTGACCTATGCTTTTTCCTTCAATAGTTGGAATATGGATGCGACCAACTACCAAGTTTTGCTCAATGGTTCAGTTGTGGATACCCTGAACTATACCGGATTCGAACAGAGCTTTAGTCTACCGCTTTTAAGTACCGATAGCAATGCTTATGAGCTAATGGTTTTGGATCTCAATGATTCAGATTGTGCCCTTACAAGCACGCTCATTGCCAATTCCTGTACGTGTAGCATCAATGCGCTGAATATGACACAATTGAGCACCTGCGAAGACGACCCTTCACAGATAGACTATCAAGTGGCGATCAATGCTACGAATCCCACATCAGCGGGTTTCCGACTTTTTGTGAATGGAACAGACTATTTTGGAGCAGCCATCCCTTATACGGGCACTACTACTTTGGTGAGCATCAGTTTACCAACAAGCACTGAAGAAGAGTTCTTTCTGATCAGCGCACAAGATGAACTCTTCGATAGTTGTAATAATGAGTTAGAAATAGCAGCCCCTGAATGCGCCTGTTCCATGTCGATTCTGACTTCACTGGTAGAACCTTGTGATGAGAACGAGCAAGTCACCTACCAAGTCAATCTGAACAGCACCAACCTGCAGGGCAGTTTTAATGTTTATCTCGACGGAGCACTCACAGCAGATAGTCCGATCAATTATACTGGCAATAGCACGCTTTTCTTCATCAGTTTATTAGGAGATGGTGAAGTCCATGAGTTGCTCATTCAAGATGCGGAGCAGGCGGATTGTAGCAGCAATACACAACTGCAAACGCCCATTTGTAGCTGTTCTTTAACAACAGAAGCACTGCAAAGTGGACCTTGTAATGATACAGGCTGGGTAGATTATTCCGTCCTAATAGAAAGCTTTAATGCTTCTGCAACGAATTACGAAATCTATCTGGCGGATATCCTATTCGACCAAGTTGTCTATATGGGCAGTACGACTGTTTCCACGATCACACTACCCGCCGATGGTTCGAGCTATTCCCTATTTATCGTTGATCAAATGAAGCCGGATTGTCAGTCTACAATAGAAATCACTACACCAGACTGCCCGGAGTTATTACCCCCTTGTGCCATCAATATACAAGAGCTGGTCTTAGGCAATTGTAATTTATCAGGCCAGCAGCAACTGAGCTTTAGCTTATCAGATGAGCAGGGTTCTTCTAGCGGTTTCTCTCTATGGTTAGATGATTCACCGCTTAATGCTACTACCACCTACGCCTACCAGCCCACGGGCATGAGCTTTGTCACCATTGACATTCCCTGCCTCAGTGATACCAGCTATTTGCGCGTACAAGACACCCTATATCCCGATTGCTTTGATGAGTATGTACTACTGCCCACGCTTTCCGGCCCAGCTGATTCGGCAACGCCTAGTGTGTTCCCCAATCCGATCACAGCTAATGATGCGATGATCGCTATCACGGGTCTGCCTCTTTCGGATCACGGGCAAAGCATTCAAGCCAACTTTTACAATACGGCGGGCAAGCGGGTGGGCAACACCTCTTTTATCGCTGCCCATAACAATCAAATAGCCCTGAGCGGTATCCGTTTCACCCCCAATGAAATTTACCTGCTCCGCTTAAATGCCCCATCTGATCAATATACCTTCAAACTCTTCTTGTTCAGCGAGTAGGTGCTTAGGCAGAAATAAGCAATAAACGAAGGTTATTTAGACCAAGCACTTAAAAATCTGATGTCGTTTTTGCCAAAGGCGGTCTCTATTGTAGAGGCTGCCTTTTCTTTTGCCAGTAAGAGGAATGTGGGACTATTGATAATTAGGGCGCATCCACGCAATAAAAAGGGGGGATGTTTTTTCATTCAACAATGGGTTTGTGAACAGCGTAATTTGTTGTGTTCGGCAAAAAGACGTTATGATATAACGTCTCTACGGTTTTGCCCCCTTTTAACTGCGTGGTCGGGCTATCCGTTCCTATTAAGCGCACTGCCTGTCGGTTCGTTGCTGCCAATTGC
>JAHDGT010000238.1:4535-7051 GCA_020631675.1 Bacteroidota bacterium | reverse complement strand
TTTACGGGTGACTTCGATCACAGCAATTGGACCAATACTGCAACGGGTTACTATGGAGAGGATTTTTCAGATACTTATGTAGGCACATCAGATCTGCCTACTTCGCTAAGCTTGCAAACCATACCCAGCTTTTATGCATACAATGACCTGTGCATCACTATGCCTTATGATGCTGATATTAGTTTTGATTGGCTGTACGAAGCAATTGATGACTATTACGGATACGGGTATGTAAACTATAGCTATTTGTATTATAAGCTCAATGGTTCTTATTATGCGCTGTCTGCCTACTCTTCAGGTTTGACCCAAAGCGGGAGTGCATCAGTGAGTTTATTGGCGGGACAGGAATTTTGTTTTTCTCAATATACCAGTGATTATTACTATGGTTCTGTAGAATCGACCATCAGCAATTTCGTGGTTGCAGCTAGTGGAGATCTTTGTGATTCCCCTACTTTTAGTTGGTATAACCAGCCTACAGGTGGTACATTACTAGGTACAGGTCCTACTTTCGTACCCACAGCAGGCATGACCGCGGAGGAAGGTCTCGTGGATACGGATGCAGAAGGTACTTACACTTTCTACGTGGAATATGAATGTGGTTCCAGCTCCGGCTCGGGCCTGAGCTGCCCTACTGTACGGACACCCGCTGTTCTGGAAATAGAGATCCCGGATCCTCCTTTATCCCCTCCCACAGAAACCATTTGTCCAGGGGAGATCCCGCTTGGCTTCACGGTAGAAGCACCGATTTATGCTACGGATGGCTTTACAGCTGATTTCGATCATAGTAATTGGATCAATACTGCAACAGGTTACTATGGAGAGGATTTCTCGGATACTTACGTAGGCACATCAGGTCTGCCTAATTCGCTAAGTATAGAAACTTTACCCAGCTTTTATGTATACAATGATCTTTGCATCACTGTGCCTTATGACACCGATATTAGTTTTGATTGGTTGTACGAAGCGATTGACGATTATTACGGATACGGATATGTATATTACAGTACCTTATACTACAAAATCGATGGGTCTTATACTACACTGTCCGACTATTCAAGCTTGACCCAAAGCGGGAGCGTATCACTGAGTTTATTGGCGGGACAAGAATTTTGCTTTTCACAATATACCTATGATAACTACTACGGGTCTGTAGAGTCGACCTTCAGTAATTTTGTTTTCGCATCTAGTGGAGGTGATTGTGATTTCCCTACTTTTAATTGGTACGACCAGCCTACGGGAGGTACTTTACAAGGCACAGGTGCTACTTTCGTCCCCGAAACAGGTATGGCCGCTGAGGAAGGCATCTTGGATACGGATGTAGAAGGTACTTATACTTTCTATGTGGAATATGGATGTGACTCCGGCTCGGGTCTGAACTGCCTTACCCCACGGGTACCCGCTGTTCTGGAAATAGAAGCCATGGATCCTCCTGTATCCCCTCCGGCCGAAACCATCTGTGAGGGAGACAGCCCGATTGGCTTCACGGTAGAAGCACCTGATTATAGCATTTATGACTTTACGGGAGAATTCGATCAAAGTAATTGGACCAATACCGCAATAGGGGGTTATTATGGAGGGGATTACTCGGACACTTATGTAGGCACATCAGATCTTCCTAATTCGCTAAGCTTGCAAACTATAACTGGCGACTACTATACATACAATGACCTATGTATCACTGTGCCTTATGACACTGATATTAGTTTTGATTGGCTATACGAAGCGTCTGACGATTATTACGGATATGGATATGTCTACTATAGTTCCTTAAGTTATAAGCTCGATGGTAATTATTATACGCTGTCTGACTTTTCAGCTTTGACCCAAAGTGGTAGTGTGTCCTTGAGTCTATTGGCAGGACAGGAGTTTTGTTTTTCTCAATATTCCTATGATTATTACTATGGGTCCGTAGAATCGACCTTCAGCAACTTTGTGGTCAGTGGGGAAAGCTGTAATGTCAATTGGTACGATCAGCTCACAGGCGGTACACTACAAGGAACAGGCAGCACCTTTATCCCGGCAAATGGTATGACGGCTATGGAAGGACCAGTTGATCTGAACGAAGGTGGTGCTTACACTTTTTATGTCGGATATGACTGTAATGGTTGTATAAGTGCAAGGGTTCCGGCAGTATTGAATGTGGATGCGGTAGAGGTGGATGCCGGTACCGACCAAAACATCTGTATAGACGGTGCGGCTACTTTGGCTGGCACTATCACAGGAGGTATTACTACAGGCACTTGGTCTGGTGGAGCAGGAACATTCAGTAGCACAACGGATCTGAATGCGACTTATACCCCTGACGCTTCTGAAGAAAATACCAGTATCACATTGACCCTAACATCCGATGATCCAGTCGGACCATGTTCTGCGGCCATGGATATGGTGGTCATTACCATTGATGCTAAACCAATAGTTGATGCAGGAACGGATCAAACCATATGCATTGATGGCAGTGCTACTTTATCAGCTTCGATCACAGGCTCGGTTACTACTGGAACTTGGTCTGGTGGTGC
>JAHDGT010000238.1:0-4525 GCA_020631675.1 Bacteroidota bacterium | reverse complement strand
AACGGATTTGAATGCGGTTTACACGCCAGACCCATCAGAAGAAAACACTACGGTCACGCTTACATTGACCAGTGATGACCCTGTTGGACCTTGTTCTGAAGTAACAGATGTAGTACTCATTACTATTAACCCACTAGCTGTTGTAGAGGCAGGTCCAGATCAAGAGACCTGTTCTGATGGAACAGCTACAATGGCTGGTTCAGTTCTTTTAGGTGTCACGGCCCCTGCCACAGCTTTCGCAGGTACTTGGACAACGAGCGGTGACGGATCTTTTGATAATGCTACTGCAATGAATGCGGTCTATACACCAGGTCCAACAGATGCAGGTGAGGTCACAATGACCCTAACTAGTGATGATCCTACGGGTCCTTGTACTATGGTCATGGATCAAATGATTGTTTATGTGGTCACTAAGCCTGACCCACCGGCTAATCCGGCTATAGACGCGCTATGTGAAGATCTGGCGGTATATCCAACCATTGATCCTGGCGCGGGCGTGTACAATTTCTATCGCGATGGCGTATTGATCGCAGGGCTTGGTGACCATGTTGGCTCATATACCATTACTGCTGTTGATGATGAAACCAGTATAAGCGTAAGCGAGATCGTTACTGGACCTTCTGGTACAGAATGTGAAAGTTTACCTTCTGTAGCTGCGGCTATTGAAATCCTGAATCCGATAACCTATGTTATAGCTACGGAATGTTCTACAGATGGGTCTAATTCCTATACCTTGAGTTTCACACCTGATAGAGGTACTGATGCGGCTGATGACGATATTGAGATCATTACTACAGGTGCATTGGATATCAGCCCTTCAAATGTCGTTCCTAGTGGAACTGCGGTAACTGTGACTTATGCGATGGGTACACCTTGGTCCATTGATGTACAGAATGCGACTTTAGGTGATTCCGACCTTTGTCCTGTAACAGCCTCTGGAGATCAGGCGAATTGCTGTCCTACTGCAAGTGCTGACGGTCCTTTGCAGAACTTATGTGATGGCGAGCTACCGGATTTAAGCGTTGCTTTCGCATTCTCAGAAGGTATTAATGATTTGAATGGACAATTGAACACCACTGATACAGGTGATGGTCAGGATGAAGCTGGTGACGGTGTGGTCTGGTTCCCTGTAGCTTATGGCGGCCCGGATCCTGATCCTATGACAGCCATTCCTTATTCAGATACGGACTTGGTACAGTCTGACCTTTGTGCCCAAACGGGATACCGCATGTACGCTTTCTTACAGTGTGATAAGGATGGAGATATGAGCAGCTTCGACCCAGTTGCTACTCCTGGGCCTTATGATGACGAGTGGATTCCCGCTGGTGCGATCGAAGCGGTGGTTTTCCCGGAAATTTCCGCAACGCTTAATCTGCCTGATTTACCCATTGAATGTAGGGTGGAAGTAGTTCCAAGTTGTATGGACTTTGTGGTACAAGCCACATATACAGATGATGCGTTCGGTACGGTGGTCAGTGAAAGTTTAGCGGGTATGCCGACTGTGGAAAATACAGGCAGCAGCTACATCTTTAATACGGATGCGATATTTGACCCTGCGGCTTCTATTGGTGAGGTGAGTTTCATCGTGACCAATCCTGCCGCACCAGCGGATATGGGAAGTGCTTGTGTCAGCTTTGATGCGGGTTCACAAGATTATAAGTGCTGTATCGCGGAAGCTGGCTTCCCAACTGCCAGCCCAACTTGCCCGGATGTATATGATGGGGATGGTAACTTGATTGAAGAAGGCGAGCCAATGACCGTAACCGTTAATGGCTATGAAGACTTTGAGTTATACTCTACTTATCTCATTGTAACGGATGACGAAGGAATGATACTAGAGGTATTAGATCTTTCTGATGAAACGAGTTGGCCTTCAACATTCGGTACTGGAGCAGTAGATGCGCCTACCAATCAAAGTGCGATGCCTACAGTTCCATCTGGTATCAATACATCTACCACTTTCCAGTTTGAGTATGCGCATTGGGCTAACCCGCCTTATGACATCGCTTTGGACGAAGGTCCTTGTGAAGCAGGAGGGGAGGGCTTCGCGCTGAGGTTCTATTCCTATAATGATTTCGACTTCAAGCAACCTAGTCCTTTACCACAAGCGATGAATGGTGCTACTATGGTACCGGATATTCAAAATGCGGGCAATGACTATACCAATGACATTGCGTTAGTTGGTACAGATGATCAGATTTGCTTTGACCTATCTATTGCCGATGAGCAAAGCATTCCATCTCCAATGACGGTTGTACAATCTGGTCCTGGCTTGACCAGTGGTGTTTCAGGAGGCTTTAGTCCTTTCTACTATAACACACAGCAACTTGAAGTTTGTGGAGGTATTGGTCCTTATGACTATGAATGGGAGGAAACGGGTTATGTACGTCATTCTATTACTGGAGACGGTGAAATCAGAATCATCTATGCCGATGATGCGGAGTGGTCTGTATCTATCACTGATCAGAATGGTTGTGCCAGTGGCTCATTGGTCTTCTCTAATGCGGTTGGTGGTGGAAGTGGTGATGCGCCAATTGAAATTGCCAGCTATGAGGTGACGGGCAACAATCCTTTCACAACAGATAACGAAGGAGCGATTGATGTGGTCATAACAGGTGGAGACACCGACTGTACTGACGGATACACTTTCGAGTGGGACGGCCCTTCTTCTTGGGATGGTACGGGAAGTACGACAGCGAATATCTCTAACTGTCCTTCAGGATGGTATTCGCTTACGGTTACGGATTGTTCTGGTGCGTCTACAAATGGTTGGTATTGGGTGAACAACCAAATCCCGGGTACACGCTCCAAGATGGAGGAGGCTGTAATGCGGGTTACACCTAATCCAGCTGATCAAGTAGCTATAGTGAACTTTTCTTCAAATGAATCCGGTATAGTGAACCTTGCATTGTACGATATGAGCGGTCGCTTCATTTCCACTTTGCACAATGGCAAATTGGATGCAGGAGCTACTACAACTATCGAATTGAGAACAGATGTTCTGCCTGCTGGCGTTTATTTGTTGAAACTAAATGTAGGAGCGCAAACACTGAAAACAGAGCGATTGATCATCACCCATTAAGCTATTAGGAGTTTTGAGTAAATGCCCTTGTGAATGTTATGTTCACAGGGGCTTTTTTTGCTACTTGAAACTCGCACCAAATTCATCTACTAAGATGTCATCATAATGATCGGCTTGTTCGAATAGATTTTGGAACATACGCTTAGCGGATACGCTATTGAAGTATTTGTCAATGATCACACAGGATAAAACAATATCACTTCCATTTACACTGAAGGTCAAGCCTTCTAATTCATGATTTTTTTTAAGTAGGTAATCATATAGTCTGGCTACGTTTTTTCTAGGCAACTGGCAAAGTTGAGCGTCTCCGATGATCCTGCCGCTTCGCTCTGAATAGGAAACGAAAATATTCGCACTGCCATGTGCGAACTCCCAGGCATTTCTACCACATCTGGATAGATCCACCTGTTTGCCTAAATCTCTGAATACAGATTCTATTTCGGCGACTTTGCCAATTGGGTCGTAAATGTTTTCTGTACCGAAAACCGATTCATGTCCGCATACCGGACAGTGATGGTCATATGCTTTAGAATCAGATTCGGTGATCAGGTTGCGGCAGCCCTGACATCTAACAGAACGTTCGCCTGCTCCCGTTGCGTAGATTTGAATAGCATCGTATAGATCATCTACAGGTATGGCAAGACCAATACCTTCACCTTTGTCAATGATGGCGGTGTTGATGCCAACGACATGTCCCTTTGTATTCACAGAAGGTCCGCCACTATTACCCGGGTTCAAAGCGATATTCAATTGAACGAGTCTGCGGTTCTCATAGGTCATTCTAACACGAGAAACCGTACCAGAATTAACGGTATAATCCATATTAAATGGATGTCCTAAAGCATAAATATCTTCACTTACCCTAATACTGCCCACTTCTGCCAGTGCGATCGCCGGAATAGCGGTCACATCAACAGGTAGTTTGATAAAGGCGATGTCGTGTAATTTGTCTTTGAATACGACTTTGCCCAAGCATTTGTCGAATTGTGTACCATTAACGGTTACTACAGGACTGTCACCGACCACATGGTAGTTACTGATGACTAAGCCCAGATCGTGATAGAAGAAACCGGATCCCGAATTATAGGGTGTCGCGATCTGAATGACCACGTCTTCGAATTTCCGAATATGTTGATTAGGCATGTTTTACTTTTGAACTAACCCGCAAGGGATAGGAGTGGAAATGAAGCCACTAAGGAGCGCCCTGAGCGGCGGCATAAAAAGGCGGCCCAGAGGTAGCCATTTTTATGCCTGCCAGCGAAGCAGCGAACAGTGGCTGAATTGCAACGGATAGCCCGGTGTATGCAGTAAAAAGGGGGGGACGTAGAGACGTTATATCATAACGTCTATTTTGCCGAACATGAATCATTGATTTACGACAGCAAGCCCCCCCTTTTTATTGCATACATGCGGCATGATAAAACAGCATTCATTGATCAATAC
>JAHDGT010000237.1 GCA_020631675.1 Bacteroidota bacterium | reverse complement strand
TGTATTATTACAGAGTTTGCTTTTGTCCTACGGGCTGAATTTAAACTTTAGAATTTTTCAAGTGCGCTCTTTCACTCTGTTGTATGGTCTCAAGACTTTACTTAGAGTTACGGCTCACACGTACATTATCAGTGGCCGCTGCATGGTTTAACGACTATGGAAATGTGCGTGTGAGCTTTTTTATTTTATAATGCGGTGCTTAGGTGTATCGCACCTAAAGTAGTCAAGCTTTGATGTAACCAAATCAACTTAAAATATTGATTATCAAACGTCTTCCTAGCTATATTAAATCAAAAAGCGGATCTTACTTTAATAAGATCCGCTTTTTGATTTAATGATCCGTGTGAATAATTCTCATTATTTCCGCTTGATCAATATACCACCAGATTCATCTAAATCAGATGAGAGCGTATATTTTCTGGTGATCTTGCCATCGCTTAAAATGATCGTTGCCGTGTTTGGTGGACGTTCACCGGTATTATGTGCGTATAACACCAATAAGTTCTCACTGTTTTCAGCTGCTTTGATCTTTAGGATTTTCTTTCTCTTCTTCAGCGAATATTTACCCAATATGAGTTGATCATTATAGTATAATGAGATGACATCACCATCAACGTATTTATCATCCCATACTTCAATGACTATGTTCTCGTTTTCCATATTGGCCGTAGACTTAGTGATCACCTTACGGTCATTGACCACTACTTCTTTCACAACTGGAGGTTCTGGTTCAACTGGCTTAGGTGGTGGTGGTACGGCTTTGGGACCGCGACGCCAGAAGTTCACTACCCCATCATAGCCTCCGCTTGCGAATGCACCATTATTGCTGAAAGCAAAAGTCCTTACTTTTTCTTCATGTCCAGGAGCGGTATAGTCTACTCTCTTTTCTGCTACATCCCAAACCAGTATGTTCTTACCACTATTGCCTGTCACCATATGTTTACCATCTGGAGAGAAAGCGATATGGCTGTAGCCCTTATCCCCTGCTTTGATGGAACCCAGCATCAACTGATTATCATAATCCCAAGAGTAAAGCGTCCCGTCTTCCGTCCACCACCAGATCGTTTTAAAATCTGGTGCAAATTGAATGTCATTCACAAAATCCGCATTATCGCGTACTTGGTGAGTGATCTTATATGTTTCCAAATGCATGAACAGCACATGCTTCCCTGCTCCGAAGATCAGATGTGTTCCATCTGGTGAAAGTACACCGCAAGTAACCATATAAAGTCCCGCATAGATCTCTTCTGGTGGTCCCGCTTCGTACAAGCTTGCTTTATTGATTCTATGGTTTTTACCGCCATAGTAAATGAACTCTTCTTTATCATCGAAAACCACGAAGTTGGTGGCTTTATAGTTGCTGTTCTGTGGCGCGTTCGCGAAGGTTTTCAAAAGTGCGCCTGTACGGGCATTCCACAACTTCACTGTACCGTCTGAGCTGGCACTGGCGATCACACTACCATCTTTAGTAAAGGCCAAGTGATTGATCATGCTTTTATGCCCGATCAATTTCTGGACCACTTCACCAGTATTGGCATCCCAAATGATAATGACATTATCTTTTGACCCAGTAGCGAGCAGTTCACCTGTTGGACTATACGTTAAGTATTCGATCGCATCATTGTGTTCATCTACGGTTGATGCGATATGCCATTTTTCATTTTGAGCAAATGCACAAAGAGAACTTAGGAAAAGCAATAGTAAACTTGTCCTGAAAAGTTTTAAAAAATTTAACGACATGAAAATATATCTAAGTGTTTTCGACTGCTTTATGTCAGACATAAAAAATACCCCTCTAATTAGAGTTTGAAAAAGATCAGAGTTTAAAAGGATTCTTCACTTTCTCTAAGCTTGACTAACAAATTCTGTGCTGAATTTATCATTTTTCTAGTTGTTCGGGTTCGATCGCATTGTCAGTGTCAGTGGGTACGAGCTGGTCTTTATTCTTTTTTGATCGTTTCTTCCCTTTTTTCCTTGTAAAAAAAGATCTGAAGTTATCAAACTCTTGTCTGGCAAGTACGCTGACGCCGACTTTGGTATAATCGCCACTGAACAGATCATTATCTAATTTCGAGAAACCTTTGATCTGGTATTTACCATCTGGGGTGAGGTAATATACGATCATAAAGTCAGCTGCGAAAGCCACATTGTCTCCCTCCTCTATTCTCTGTCCCACATCAATATCACTACCAACATTGATGTGCATACGATCATCGAACATGCGCTTCGTAAAGTCGATCTCGAATTCATTTCCTTGGTAGAGCGTACCAAAATCTGAACCGACTTCTGTACCTGAATAGTTTCTCCAATTTACATTCAGCTCACTGTCTGGAATCACCCCACTGACCACATCATTCAAGTAATCCGATAAGTAATTAGAAAGCAGCTCTGATAAGGTCGTGTTTATCGTACCGCCAATATCCAGATTCACCCTATCGGTTGACATGAACTTATTAAAAACTAGTAATCCGAAAATCTGTTTATTGAGCTCGTTTTCGTCATTGCGGCTCATTTCATCTAATTTTCTTTGTACCAAGTTATAGGGTTCACCAGCTTCATTATCTCTCTGCTTGATCTTAAAAGCGATCTCTGGAAGGCTTAAGGAACCCTTCATGTCCAGATAAACATCAATAGGCACTCGTTTATTCGCTGCATCTACGGCTCCGGGAACGCTTTGTAATAACTGTAGATCCGAATCAGTTAGCAGATCCGCTCTTGCCGTATTGAGGCTGTAGATCGCACTTAAATCCAATTCCGCTTCATAGGGATCACCATTGAAGATGATCTTGCCCCCAGGGTCAACGGTGAAGTACTTGGTAAATACGTTTTGTAAGGTGAACAAATAGTCGCCATCCAATACTTCGTACTCGCCGTACATATCAAAGAAATAGTCGCCAATGGTATTGATGTTCATTTGAATATCACCATTTCCTTTAGCTCTGATGATATCCCCTGCTTGTTGATCAAAAATGAGCTGGATTTCCGCATCTGGTGTAATGTCAAAGTCGAAATCCATATTGAAGCCGGTCAGGTCAATGTCTTCGTCTATTTCCGTGAACAATGTATCATAGCCTTCGGGTTGAACGAAGGTATAGAAGCCACCTGTCGTAACTTCACTATCATAGCTAATTGGCAGGAAGATCCTGGTATCCGGATTGCTTTTAGCATTCACGTACAGATTGATGGCTTCAATTGGTCCGCTAAAGCGTACTAAACCACTACCAAAAGCTTTACCGAAGAAGGTCTCATTGTCACTGATCGTGGTATTTAGGAATAAGAAGTCCTCTGTTCTCAGATCAATGCCAAGCGTGATGGTTTTTAGATCATTAAGAGAGATCTTTCCATCTATGGTTGCGGTGTTTTGCTTCACTTTACCTTTTCTCACCACCCCATCAGTCACTAAGACCTCATCGAAGATGATGTCATTATTTTCAATCTGTACATTATGACCATCAATGAAGTATTTAGTACCCAGATAATCGACTTTAGCTTCCCCATCTCGAATGAACATCTTACCGTTTATGATCGGGGTTTCAACGGGTCCTTTTAGGCTCAGATCGCCGATCAGTTTACCTTCAACCTCACTTATGAAAGAGCCGACGAAGGCGTTCAAGAAAGAAACAGGTGCTTTGATTTTCTTTAGTTGAACATCCAAAGTACCCAAACCGTCCGCCTCACTCAAAGGGAGGTTATAGTAACCTTCCGCGAAAAGTTGATATGGTTTTTGGTCTTCGATTTTCAGGTCTATTTTAACTCGATCTTCCGTACTCGCTTTACTCACATCAACTTTCGCATCTCCTAGCTTTTGGTTGAGGAAAGTCAATCCTAACACATCCCCAGTTGTACTTAAAAAAGGCTTTTTGAAAACATCTTCAAGTCTGAAGTCTACCGTAATTACCCCAGCTAGCCCCAAGTTCTCTATCGCGGGGATATACTTGAACTCTTCTATATCAATATTCTTGAGGTAGGCTTCCGTGATATTGTTTTTCTCCTCATCCGGATAGCTGAACAACGAAATGCTTTGATCTCCTTGTACGAGCAGGATGTCTTCAATGCTGAAGAGATCTCTATTTTTATACATGAAAGAGCCTGTTTCCGCTTCCCATTTTTTATTGTTGATCACTAGCTCAGTGTCATATAGATTCATCTTCAAACGATCCACATTGGCGAATAGGATACCACTGGTTCGGAATCTGTTCGGGTCTGTATCCGCATAGACCTCTAAATGATAATCAATAGAATCATTACGTACTTCTCCTGTTAAAAGTGGTAGGGGTATGGTGGGGCCATTTTTAATTTTTACCGTATCCGCGTGCAAGTCAAACTCCAACTGTTTAGGATCGGATTTAGCGATCAGTTCCAGATCCAATATCTCGTTTCCTTCAATGATGAACTCAGGGACATTAAGTTCGAGTTTCATCTTGCGGCTATCCGTGTTCAGATATCCCCTTGCAAACAGTTCATCTAACTCGGTAAGTTGAGGTATCCAGAGTTTAGATATGGCTATTGGATTACTTAAAGAAAGTGTGAAATCAATTTGCTGATGTCGGCTAAAAGGATGTGAGCGGAATCTATATGGGAAGTAGGTGCTCAGATAATTCTCTACACTAGGCACCAATTCCTTGAATGTGAAATCACCGTCAAAGTTCGCATTTACTCTATCCGAGTTAAGCGTAAAAGTTCTTCTGTTTTCGTGGAAGTAAGAAATGGCAACCAAACTGTCCAGGAAAATCTCTTTTCCGTTGGTAATGATTTTTAAGTCTCTGAATTTGGCCGACCCTTCGATATTATCGATCTCGGTTCCTTTTAGCTTAAGATCGGTATCTCCAGCTAATAATAAAGTACCAGGTAGTTGTTCCTCACTTAATAGTCCTAAGGTTTTCAGATCCACGGTACCAACATTCGCCTTAAAATGGTAACTGGGCATGTCTTCATTAAAGTCGACTGTCCCGGCGAAGTCAATGTCTAGATTATCATCTTTGAATACTAACTTACCATCGAACATTTTTTGGTCGAACACCCCATCAATTTTTACATCGCGGTAGGTATAATCTCTAAAGGTCACCTCTTGTACAACACCCTTCGCATCCAAGTATAAGGAAGCCAAATCCAGTCCTTTACCGGATACATCCGCATTAAAAGACAAGCGTCCTAGTTCGTCTTCTCTATCCAGCCACTTTCCCAAGTCGAAATCTTTGAGGGCAAGATCACCATCATATTCCGCGAGCGCATTCATGGTATTCAACTTGATATTGGCTTTGCCGCTGCCCAGATCGGTTTTCAGATCCCCGGAAGCAACCAGGTCTTGAGGGAAACCTAAGAACTCTCCTTTGAAGTCTAACCTTCCCAACTTGTCAAAGTTCTTGGGGATGTTCACATCTACCAGAAGCTTTCTGAGTTCGTCACTATCGGTTAACAAACGATCAACATTCACTTCGAAACTGGTGCTGTAGAAATCAGGTAAACCATCCATCCTAAAATCACCCGCAAAATAAGTAGCACCGGTTTTGAATAATAGGTCTTTACCTCTAAGCTTGTTCACTCTTCCTCTAAGCTGACCGCTCAGGTCTAACCTTTCATCTCTACTCTTGTAAATGTATTTCACATCATTCAGCTGTGGTGCGAAGTAGTTGATGTCTCTGAAGGTGAGAAAGCTCTTTTCCTTCAGTTTGATGTTCATTTTCACATATTGGGTATAGTCATAAAAGCCTCTGAAGGATTTAAAATCCATTCTATAGTAATGGCTTAAACTACTATTAGGTGTTTTCAGACTTAAATCAGAAAGCTCAACATGTCTGGAACTCATATTGAGTTGAGCATTGGCTTCTGTTAACTCAAAACCCGCCCCTGTTTTAGCACTAAGATGCTTTAGATCCGCAAGGATACTATCCATGCCGTATTGAAAATCTTCGGCTTGGATCTGAATGCCAGATACCGCGAGATTATTGAAGTTGATCCCGTCTTTGATCTTTAAAGTGTCTCTACCAGATAGCAAATGAAAATTCCCATCCGATAATCTGATGAGATCAGATTGAATCAATATTCCATCTGGGGTCAGCGGAAAGTTCAATTCATAGTCGTAGGCTTCTTCCTCCTCTTCATCGGGATTGATTTTAGGAGGAATGCGAAGGCGCACATCCGGGCGTGCTAAAATGAGTTGGTCAAGTGCCGCGAGTATGGGTGCTGTTGTATCAGCAGGTGCGATATCCAAAGTATTGACGTCGGCCAGCAAGGTATCCAAGCGTACGTTCAAGAAGGTTCGTCCGTAAGCGTCTTCCATCACAAAGCGCGGCTCGAACAAATGCACATGTCCGAATTCAAAGTCGAACTTAAAGCCACCCGAATTGCTTTCTGCTTTCTTTTGTTCCTCGTTTATATCTACTGTTTGCTTTTCTCCGCTAGGCAATAACAGTTGCAGGGGATATTGAAAGTTGTACAACTTGTCATTCAGATCCCTCGTCATGCGGAAATAGGGGCTTTCTATGGTCAAGCCCTTGAGATTCAGTTTACGATCCAGTAATGCGAGTTGGTTGATCGGTAAGGAAAGTCGCTTTGCATAGAACAAGGTGTCACAATCCCAGTCTTCTATATACAACTCATCCATCAAGATGCCTTTGCGCCAATCGACACTTAGGTCCTCCACTTCAATGCGGGTATCCGACTTTTCGGATACGTATTCTATGACTTCTTTAGTGAGATAGGTCTGTACCTTGGGTAAGGTCAATAATACAGCTATGCCGACTACAAGTAGCAATAGTACAAGTAGCAGAATCAATACGATGAGGAGTATTTTTTTTCTTAGGCGCAAGCTGGTTGATTAGAGACGTAAGACAAAAGACTTCGCGAGCTTCTTTCTTAAAGGCTAAATTGCTTGTCAAAGCATTTTTTCGCTGACCACAAAGAACTAAGAGCACTAAGGAGCACGAAGTTTTTTTAAGGCTACTGACTAAAGTAGTTTTTTAATACTGAGGTAGTTTACAGTGTACTTAACTGATTTATTTAAGGGACGAAGATACCTTATTTGACTGTGAAAAAGGGAGATAGTTAACAGGATTTCGCGCAAGGGATAGGAGTGGAAATGAGGGGGCTAAGGAG
>JAHDGT010000236.1:3591-7117 GCA_020631675.1 Bacteroidota bacterium | reverse complement strand
CCAAGTTACCTACCTCGAAGATAGATGCGTCGTAGATACGAACGTATGGGTCATTGATACACATTGCGTTAGGCAAACCGATGAAATCCGCATTAGGAACATCACAAACACCATTCAAGAATAATACATTACCAGCATCATCAGCAGTAGTGTAAGAGAAAGGCTCATCACCAACTACCGCAAACGTAAATGTACCGTAACCATCACCAATACCGGTGCCGTTACCATATGCGAAGGTAGGAGGAGCTGTGAAATCAAAAGGCATCAAATCGTCATAAGTGGAAGCAATATCATAGATACCAGTACCACTCATTAAAGTATAGTCAGAAATCGGGTTGCCATCAATCTCGTCTTGAGCAGGTTGACCACCGAAAACAGTAATTGTAACAGATACTAGTTGATTGAAATCATCTGTACCGGAAGAACCGTCATTACAATCACATACGAATGGATCGATAGCATCACCCGTAACAGGATCCGTACCACCACCACCGAAAGGAGGTGTCACACCACCCGCACCAGTCGTACAAGGAATAGGTAGTACCGTTACACGAATATCGTAACCGAAGGTTACGCCACCATCACTATAAGTGAAAGCTTGTGTATAGATACCACCATCAGGTAGACCATCGCCGTCAGCATCTGGTGCCAAAGCAACGATGTCAACAGTTTCTGTACCAGAAGCACAAGCATCATCACCTTGGATGAAACAAGTGATACCATTGGCATCACAAGAGAAGTTATCATCATCAACACAGTCATCCTCGTTGATGTCATATCCAAGATCAAATGCTACCGGGTCACCTGCAGCAACACAGTCAAAGGTGTTAACACCTAATAATGCATTAACCGCTTCAACAGAAGAACCTTCAGCAGGTGTACCATTGAAGACGAAACCGAAACCTCCGTTGTTACCACCAACTAGGAACTCGTAATCACCACCAGCAGACGGAACACATCCGAAGATACCAGTATCGAAACCGTCCATACCGCAAGTAACGCCGGACTCATCCCAGTTAACAGAAGTTATCTCAGTAACAACCAGATAGCTGCTCTGAGCTTGAGCATTTATGCTAAAGGCAAAGACGCCCATAGCACAAAGACCCAAAAGGATGGACTGCACGTTTGTCAGCCATCCTCTGAAAAGGGTTGTTCTTTTCATCATAGAGTTTTTTATGTTTTTAAATTGATTTATCACTTGTCATTTCTGTTTTCAAGGACAGTATCTAAATTAGGCAATACAGTCTCAGGAACAGTAGCGCCGTTCTCATCTTTAGTCACTAAGTGACCGCCAGCAGCTATGAACTCTTCAGGTGTCAATGAATACACCTGACCACCTTTTTGAACAGCAACCGCACGAATACCGCGATCTTTCAAATTAGTGTACACTTTTAACGCATCTCCTTCTAAGTTAGCAGACTCATCTGCGTACTTAGTCGCATCCAGCTGTTGCTGAGCGTCGATAGCGTTCTCCAAAATAGTTTTAATCTGTGCGTCCTCCTTGTATAATTCCAAGGCTTGCTCCAGATCGGACACATTACCGTGCTGGCTCTGTGCAAATGCTGAAACCGACGCGAATAGCATCATGATCAGCACCGTTGAAAACAGCTTTTTCATGAGGTTAACTTTATTATAGTTATGAATGAAGAAAGATAAATTCACAAATGATAGATATTTTACAGGCAAAGTAACGTAAAAGAAATTATTTTTTATACTGCCCAAGGCAAAAAAATACCGCATAAAAGCGTTCGCTCGATAGAAAGTTGCTTTAACAGCAACAATTATCGTGACGCAAAGGGGATTTTTGACCTTATTAAACCTTGAATCGACTTGCGGAAATGCGACTGAGAACATTCAAACAGAGGGCTGTAGGAAGTGTTTCAACCTATAGTTTTACTCAGATAAAGTAAACATCATCAACCTTATCAAATGTGGGAAGCATTTACTCACAATATCGTCGCGTTAGAAAAAAAGCATATAGGAATGAATGTCCTCTGTCTGTTGTAGGACGCGAATATAAGATATAGATCGCCATTAAAAGCCTGTTTCCCCATTTTTTTCAGCTTCATTACCCACAAAAAGGCATAAAAATCAAACTGATCTATAAAAATGTGTTTTTCTGGTCTTTTCCATACTACTCTGAAACACACAAATCCAACAGAATATCAATATGAGAAAAGGGGGGAATACTGTAGAACAACAATCGGTTCAAACAAGTATATCACTCCAAAAAATGAACAGGCTTCACAACAAGCTCAGCTTAATCCTTTCAAGGAGGTTTGAAGGTACGAATTCTAATCTAAAAAACGGACAGACGGTCTTACAACTTGCTTACAAACAACAGAATTAGGAGACTAGTCGGTTTAAAGCGATTTTGATTTAGCGTTTATCTATAACATTATTTGTTCCCACAAGGGATAGGAGCGGTATGCCAGGTGACAGATGCGCCCTGAGCGGCGGCGTACAAAGGCGGCCCAGCGGTAGCCATTTGTACGCCTGCCGGCGAAGCAGCAGATGGCGCCTGGTATTTAGCGGATAGCCCGGTAAGCGCAGTAAAAAGCTGGCGCTTTTTAAGACTCGAGACATGAGACTCGAGACATGAGATTTTCTTGCTGTGTGCCGATTTTGATTTTAGCAGCTTTTTATTGCGCTTATGTGGTATGGGGGGGCGATGCACTTACGTACTTCGTTTTGGTATATCGTCCCGTTGGGACTCGGACTCTTTTATGATGGGCGACCACAAGGGATCGCCCCTACACGCAATTATTTTGCCTAGCGGGCGTTTAGATCCTTCGCGGGGGAACTTTTGTATCTTTGCGGACGCTTTGTTCCAATGTGGATGTCATTGGAACAGCTTAAAAGACAAACATCATATATATTATGCTGAACATCATATTATTCGGCCCTCCAGGTAGTGGTAAGGGCACTCAGGCTACTAGATTGAAAGATCGCTTTTGTTTGAAGCATTTGTCTACTGGTGACATGCTTCGCGAAGAAAAATCGAATGGCACGGAATTGGGCTTGGAGGCGAAACGTTTTATGGACGCCGGAGAGTTGGTTCCTGATCATGTGGTGATCGGGATGATCGCTGTGCGTGTTGATGAGGTTTTGAACAAAGGTGGCTTTGATGGTTTCATTTTTGACGGTTTTCCGAGAACAGTGGCACAGGCGGAAGCCTTGGATAAAATGTTGTCGGAAAGAGAAACAGCGATCGATCAGGTGTTGGCATTGAAAGTTGGGGAAGAAGAGTTGGTAAAGCGCATTTTGTTGAGAGGTGAAACAAGTGGACGCGCGGATGATCGCGATGAGTCGATCATCAGGAACAGAGTGGTGCAGTATGAAGAGAAGACGGCCGCTGTTGCGAATTACTATGCGCAGTTCGACAAAGTGACTTATGTGGAAGGTGAGGGTGGCATTGATGAGATCACGGAGGCTTTGGCTGCGGGGATTGATGCCTTGGTGTGATTTTATGCTCTTGATGTTAAGTTATTCTAATTCTTCTTTGCCTTGATGCAAAGAAGCAAAA
>JAHDGT010000236.1:0-3581 GCA_020631675.1 Bacteroidota bacterium | reverse complement strand
TTGGTTTAAATCTAAGATTTTGCTGACCACAAAGAACTAAGAACACGAAGGAGCACAAAGCTTTTCTTAAGCATTTTAGGCTACATCTCGCAAGAAAACTTAGTTCACTATTTTCACTTACACTTCGGCATAAGATTTCGTGCTGGCGTATACCACCCCGTCTGGCTTCGCCAGCCACCCCTCCGAGGGAGGGGAATTAAATTCGGGCGACCTTTGCGGGTCGCCCTACTTATTTTATAGCAGTACAGTCAAGCAAAGATGGAAGGAGGAAATTTCATTGATCACGTAAGGATCTGTTGTCGCTCAGGTAGTGGCGGGGCTGGTTCCGCACACTTGCGCAGAGAAAAATTAGTACCCAAAGGTGGCCCGGATGGCGGGGATGGTGGTCGTGGCGGACACATCATTATCAGGGGTAATGCGCAGATGTGGACCTTACTGCATTTGAAGTACCGCAAGCATGTGATCGCGGATGATGGCCGGAATGGTGCGAAGCAGCGGCAGACGGGTGCGAGTGGTGGTGATGTGATATTGGAAGTGCCTTTGGGAACAGTGGCAAAAGATGCGGAAAGCGGAAGAGAGCTTGGTGAGATCATGGAAAACGGGCAAGAGCTGATCTTGGCTAAAGGCGGCAGAGGGGGCTTGGGCAATACGCATTTCAGAAGCGCGACCTACCAAACGCCTAGACATGCGCAGCCGGGTGAGGATGGTCAGGAATTATGGGTTGTTTTAGAATTGAAGGTATTGGCTGATGTGGGTTTGGTGGGTTTGCCAAATGCTGGAAAATCTACGCTACTGGCTTCATTATCAGCAGCTAAGCCAAAAATCGCCAGTTATGCTTTCACCACCTTAACACCAAACTTGGGTATTGTTTCGTATAGAGACCAGCGTTCTTTTGTTATGGCGGACATACCCGGTATCATAGAAGGTGCGCATTTGGGCAAAGGTTTGGGGCATCGCTTTTTAAGGCATATTGAGCGCAATGCCACGCTCCTATTTCTGGTGCCGGCAGATACCGAAAATATTAAAGAGGAATACGAGATTCTACTGAATGAATGTCGGGCTTATGACCCCACTTTGTTGGATAAGGAACGGGTACTTGCTGTCAGTAAGTCTGACCTTATTGATGAGGAAATCAAAGAATGGTTACAGGAAGACTTACCTGATGACCTGCCTGTTATTTTTATTTCTTCTGTTACTCAGGATCAGTTGGTTCAGTTGAAGGACTTGCTTTGGAAGAGTATTGTTAGTGTGCGATAAGGGGTACTTTAATTTTGATGCACTTACGTACATCACTTTGGTATGTCGTCCCCTTGGGACTTTAAAAAATATTTTTCTGTTGAAAATTTCTGCTACAGCTTGGGCACTATTGTTGGTCTCATCAGCTATTTGGGGGGCTTCTTTTATTTTAATGAAGCGGGGTTTGGAGGTCTTTCCTTCTTCGCAAGTGGCCAGTTTACGGATCGTATTGACTTTTTTGTGCCTCTCTCCTTTTTTATGGTCTAGCTTAAAACAAGTAAAGCGAGAATATTGGTTACCTATATTCGGCGTGGGTCTTACAGGAAGTGGCATTCCTCCTTATCTATTCACACTTGCCCAAACCAGGATCGACAGTGCTTTAGCCGGTATATTGAATGCCTTGACCCCGCTGTTCACCTTTTTACTTGGGGTGATGATTTTCGGCTTAGTTTTCAATGGTAGGCGGTTATTAGGAGTGGTTTTCGGCTTACTAGGTGCTGTTTGCTTGATTTTATTCAATGGCGATGGTCAATTCTTATCTGCTTTTAGTAGCACTGATGATCAATGGTATGGCATTTTCATAGTCTTAGCTACGATTTGCTATGCGAGCAGTGTGAACTTGATCAAAAAGTATTGTCAAAACATTCCTCCGATCGCACTGAACACCCTTGCTTTTTTAATGATCAGCCCTTGGGCCTTCATTCATTTGAGCACTACTGATTTTCTACATATTTTACAGTTTAAAGAAGGTGCGTATACTTCATTGGGTTATATTTTCATTCTCTCTTTATTCGGCACAGCCATCGCATCAATTTTATTCTTTCATCTGGTTCAAATGACAGATGCGCTCTTCGCATCCAATGTCACCTATCTTATTCCTATCGTTGCTATTGTATTGGGTTTTTTAGATGGGGAAGCTATTGGCTGGATGCATTTTGTGGGCTTGGGCTGTATACTACTCGGCGTATATTTCAGCAGCAAGAAAGTGCCTAGTTAAAAAATGGCCGTTCGGGTCAGCAGTTGGAATAGTCCGAAATCAAGCAATACATTTCATATAAATAAATATCAAATAAAACTCTTTCCTTTTTTTATTATTTTTACTGTAATTGTTTCAATTTGGGTTAATTACGGGGTTTTGCGTCTATTTCCTGTCAGTTTTAGCCTTTATATTAAACTTTATTATATTGTGTGTCGTAAAAACTTCTACGCTCCTACCTTTTTTTGATTTTACACACCTCATCACACGGTCGCAACTACTTTTTATCGTGCGACTGACAAATTACGTTTGAAAATGCCACGTTCACTGATGCAAAAAGTCTTCGGATTATTTGTGTTCGCCCTATGCTGTTCATTTGGCATGACAGCTATAGCGCAAACGCTCAGCGATGGAACACCGATCGAGCGCTGTTCTACTATGGAAGCACATGCTGCTTTGATGGAAGCCAATCCTACGATACCTGATTTAGAAGAATTCAATGCTTGGCTTGACGAGCTTGCTGAAAAAGAAGCTGCTAATGGCGGTGCTTTGGCCAAGGACGGTGTTATCTACACTTTACCTGTTATTGTGCATGTTATTCATAATGGTGAAGGAGTAGGTTCTGGCTCCAATATCAGCTATGCGCAGATCCAGTCTCAAATCGATATTTTGAATGAGGACTTCCGTAAAATCATCGGTACACCCGGTTACAATACTCATCCTGATGGTGCGGATACAGAGATCGAGTTCTGCTTGGCAGAGTTTGACGAGTCTGGTAGTCCGCTAACAGAGCCTGGTGTGAACCGTATCAATAGAAATACAGCAGGCTTCAACGCTCCGCCTTACGGCATTAGCTATACGGATGGCACAATCAAGCCGGCCACGATCTGGGACCCTGAGATGTATGTGAACATGTGGACAGTAGACATCAGTGGTGGCTTATTGGGTTACGCACAGTTTCCTCAAAATGCGGCTGGTGCGCCTCCAGGTTTAGGAGGTGGTACAGCGAATACGGATGGTGTTGTAATGGGTTACGGCTACTTCGGTGAGTCTGGCTCTGCTTTCGCCCCATATAACTTAGGTCGTACGACCACACACGAAGTAGGACACTACTTAGGACTGTATCACATTTGGGGTGACGGTGGCTGTGGTGCTACGGATTACTGCGACGATACCCCTGATGCATCAGGCGAGAATTATGGCTGTTCCGCGAGTACAACTTGTGGTACCGCTGATATGATCGAGAACTATATGGATTATTCTGACGATGCTTGCATGAACATCTATACCAATGATCAGAAAACACGTATGCGCTTGGTCTTGGAAAACTGCCCTCGTAGAGTGGAGTTATTGACTTCTCCTGCTTGCA
>JAHDGT010000235.1 GCA_020631675.1 Bacteroidota bacterium | reverse complement strand
TGCGTTATGAAAAGCCTCATTTAGCTCTGCTATATCTCGTTTTTCATGCCTTGGCTACAACTAAAATAGCTGCGCCATAAGCTATACGCTTACTTTTGTCCAGGTACTTATTAACTTGCTAAGTCGAGTTTGTTCATCATGAAGTGGTTGGTTCTTTTTTATACAATGGTACCCACTTCCAATCCCCAGTTGAATGAGTCCAGTTAAAATATTTATTGTTGAGGATGATACCTGGTACGCGGAGATCCTCAAGTACCATCTGGAACTGAATCCGGATCATGAGGTAGAAGTGTACGATAGCGGAGCTACGCTAATGCGCGCATTGATCAAAGGTGCAAGACCTAGTGTCATTACCTTAGATCACGGCTTGCCGGATATTATGGGAGATGTGCTTTTGAAGCGGATCAAAGATCGTCTACCAGAAGTGCCCGTGATTGTTATTTCAGGCCAAGAAGACATTCAGACGGCGGTTAATTTGTTGAAGCATGGTGCTTATGACTACATCGTAAAAGATGATGACGCGAAGGACCGCTTGTGGAATTGCGTTAGAAATCTCAGGGAAAATATTGACCTGAAAGCAGAAATATCGCAATTGCGGGAGGAGGTTCAGAAAAAGTATGAGTTCGGTAATATCATTAAAGGGAATAGTGATGCGCTATTGAAAGTATTCCGCTTATTAGAGAAGGGGGCTAAGACGAACATCACGGTTTCTATTACCGGAGAAACAGGTACGGGTAAAGAATTAGCCGCTAAGGCGATACACTACAACTCTAAACGCTCTAAAAAACCTTATGTAACGGTTAATGTGGCCGCTATTCCGCAAGAGCTGATCGAGAGTGAGTTGTTCGGGCATGAGAAAGGGGCCTTTACGGGTGCGAATACCCGTAGGATCGGGAAATTTGAAGAGGCGAATAGTGGTACGATCTTCTTGGATGAGATCGGGGATATGGATGCCAATATGCAAACAAAGCTGTTGCGGGTACTGCAAGAGAAGGAGGTAGTAAGAGTAGGGGGCAATAATAAAATCAAACTGGATGTGCGGGTCATAGTGGCCACCCACAAGGATTTGATGCAAGAAGTTAAAGAAGGCAATTTCAGAGAGGATCTTTATTACCGTTTGTTGGGTTTGCCGATCAAACTACCGCCGCTCAGAGATCGTGGAAATGATATTTTACTACTGTCAGAATTCTTTATACAAGCTTTTGCGAAAGACAATCAATTAGGTAAGGTCAGTCTTTCTGGTGATGCGAAGAAGAAGTTATTGAAATACCCTTATCCGGGTAACATCAGAGAGCTGAAAGCCATTGTCGAGTTATCCGCGGTGATGTGTAATGATGGGGTGATCGAGGAAGATGACATCACCTTCAATGCTTCTGACCGGGTGTCTGATATGTTCATTGAGGAGACGACTTTGAAAGAATACACCAACCGCATCATCAAACACTTTTTGAAGAAGTACGATAACAATGTATTATTAGTGGCGAAAAAGCTGGATGTGGGCAAATCGACGATCTACAGACTGCTGAAAAGCGGTGAAATTTGATTTTTGCTTAAAGTACACTACTTCCTTTAAGCCTAAGTACGGACTATCTTCGCGCCCTGTTCGAGAAATGAGCAGATTTATACACGTAGAAGTAGCCATTACATTATGAGTCATTTGATTCCTATTAAAAGAGCCTTGCTCAGTGTGAGCGATAAAACGGGCTTAATTCCATTAGCAAAAACATTGCAGCAATACGGTTGTGAGCTCATCTCTACAGGTGGTACCGGACGTAAGCTGAGCGAAGCGGGTATTCCCTTTGTGGAGATCAGCGAGGTAACGGGTAATCCGGAAGCCTTTGGTGGGCGCATGAAAACCATCAGTTTCCAGATCGAGAGTGCTTTATTGTATGATCGTGAGAAGGATGCTGAGGAAGCCGCTGGTTTGAACATCCAAGCTATTGATATGGTGGTTTGTAACCTCTACCCTTTTAAAAAGGTGATGGAAGCGGGGGCGGATCACGATACTTTGATCGAAAACATTGACATTGGTGGACCTACGATGGTGCGCTCCGCTGCTAAGAACTATAAATTCGTTGCCTGTGTAACGAGTCCGGATCACTACGATCAAATCATTGCCGAATTGAACGAGAATCAAGGCGGACTAAGTTTGCAGAGCAGGAAGGAAATGATGCGTACCGCATTTAATCATACAGCGGATTACGACAGCATGATCGCGATGGCGATGGATAAGTCGGACGGCTTAGAGAGCTTACGCATGTCTTTTGTAGGCGGTAAGGCATTACGCTATGGGGAGAACTCGCACCAGCCCGCCTTGTACTATAAGGATGCCAATGCGGAAGCTTCTTTGTACGACATGAAAGTATTACACGGCAAAGCCTTATCTTTCAATAACATTCTGGATATGCATGGCGCGATCGAATCGGTTCGTGCTCATGAGGGTATTGCTTGTTCGGTGATTAAGCACAGTAATCCATGTGGGCTATGTGTGGCGGATGATCAGCGAGAAGCTTTGGAAAAAGCTTGGGCGGGTGATCCGATCAGTGCTTTCGGTAGTATTATTGCATTTAACAGACCATTAAATCTGGAAACGGCACAATTCTTTCAGTTAGATGCGGAGGATCGTTCTCAGCGTAAATTCGTGGAGGTGGTCATTGCGCCGAGCATAGAAGCGGATGCTTTGACTTACTTACAGTTACACAAGAACCTTCGGGTGATTGAGTATGATACCAATGCGGCACGAACAGGGCAAGACATGCGCTATATGAATGGCTCGCTATTGGTGCAAGCGCATGACGAGGACTTGTACAACAAGATGGAGTGCGCTACGAGTAAATCGGTGGATATGGATGCATTGAAACCTTTGGTGACATTCGGTTTACAAGCGATCAGTAACATCAAGAGTAACTCAATAGCAGTAGTACGTGAGAAAGATGGCGCTATGCAGCTACTCGGTATGGGAGCAGGTCAGCCGAACCGCTTGGTAGCGACCAAGCTGGCCCTTGAAAAGTGTAAAGAGAACCTAAGGAACGAATTCGAGGGTGCTGACGTTGATTCGGACGCCTACTTGAAAAGTGAGATCGGACGTTCGGTCATGATATCAGACGCCTTTTTCCCTTTTGCGGATAATGTGGAATTAGCGGCTACCTTTGGTGTGCGTACCATTGTGCAGCCGGGTGGTTCGATTCGCGACAAGCAGGTGGTCGCGGCTTGTGATGATCTTGGCATTGATATGATCATGACGGGATTGCGCCACTTTAAGCATTGAGGTAGTTTAAAGTTTTTCATCTGAACCGCACCTAAGTGCTTGATTTTGAAGACGAAGCTCTTTTTGAGTTTCGTACTTGAAAAGTACGGGGCGAAAAAAAGCTGAAGTATTCAGGATCAATGACTTAGGGGTAAGGTCGAGAAAATAACTTTAAACTACCTCATTAATTGAGAGACATAAGATTTAAGATTTCGTCCTAAATCTTCTTAGTGCCACGACTATTTTACCGACGCCTCGCGCAAGGGATAGGAGTGGTAATGAAGCTGATGAATGCGCCCTGTTTGGCGGCATAAAAAGGCGGCCCAGAGGTAGCCATTTTTATGCCTGCCAAACAGCAGCAGGCAGCAGCTGAATTTTAACGGATAGCCCGACCACGCAGTAAAAAACTGATGGATTTGAATACTCAATGATTTGCCGTAGAGCAAATTCATGAATTTGCTCTACCACAAACTTCCCTACGAAGTTGAATCAGTTTTTTATTGCGTGGATGCGCCATTATGAAGCAGTAAATAGAGATAAAACTACCTCAGTACTGCACAAACTACTTTTTCGCAGAAGTGATTTTAGCGTTGCTTCTGTATAGTGTATTAGAGCTAATAGCACATGAAAGATCGTATTGTATTCTGGGGCGCGGATGCCCGAGACAAAGACATTATTGTTCTGGTACAGCTTAGGGCTGTGGATAATAAACTGGACATCTGGACTTTCCCGAAAGAGGGGACGCCGACGGATTTTGTGAATGAGATCTTTAAGATCAAGGAGAAGGATGTGGCGGATGTGGATCCGAGTAGCTTCCCGGAGGGGCATACTTATTTGGAGCATACGATGGAGGGGCCGAGTTTATTGCCGGATCACATCAAAGCGAAGAATACCAATGTGGTGAATTTAGCGGAGAAGGAATGGTATGTGAAGATCCTTTCTTTGAAGCTGTTCAGCGAATTGAATGCGAAAGCGGAGCAATTGGAAGCTTTGGTGGCCAGCACGGAGAACTATGATCAGGAGCACTGGGATATCGCGGTCTCGCAAAGTAAGAAATTGCAGCACCACGTATCTATGCGCGACATCAGTAGAGAGCAGTTCAAAGACTTGCGCGATCGGACGGACAAGGTGTTCGATAGCTTGAAGGCGAAGCGTAAAGAAAGCAATAAGCATCGCGAAAAAGCCTCTAAAGAGCAGGCGGATAAGATCAGTACTGAGGTGAATGCGATCAGAGAGCAGATCGCTAAGGGACGTAGTTTCAAAGGCATGTCGATGAAGCTGCGCAACCTACAAGCTCAATTGAAGGGTTTGCGCTTGCCACGACTGACCCGCGATGGTTTGTACGAGCAGTTTGATGAGGCTTTTGATCTGTTGCGTGCGAACAGGGGGAGTGATGAGATGAACCGACTGAAAAAGCGGATCACTGACTTGGAAAAGATCTACCAAAAGATAGAACGCTCTTTGAGCTATGACCGTAAGGACCTGGAGTTCGCACATAAGCGGGCACGAAACCCATCGAATCAGTTCGAGGCGCAGTTGAGTAAGGCTAAAATCGATGCGATCGAGGCGAGAAAGACTTCTAAAGCGGAAAAGCTGGATGGTATTCAGGAGACCTTAGAAGAGTTGCGTGGCAAACTGAAAAAGGAGGAGGATATGATGGCTAAGGCTTTAGAAAAACGTGAGGAAGCCACTCGTAAAGCTAAAGAAATAGCGGAAAAGAGAGCACAAAAAGAAGCGGCGGCTAAAGCCCGTAAGGAAGAGGCGAAAAGACAAGCAGAAGAGAATAAGGCGGCAAAAGCAGAGGAGGTGGAAACAAAGCAGGCGGATGCGGATGTGGATGCCGATGTGCCTAAAGTGGAAGAAAAAGCTGCTGCTGTCGAAGTGAAAACAGTTGAAGCCGCAAAGGAAGAAATAGCGGAAAACGCAGCACCTGCCCCAGAGGATAAGAAAGAGGATGAAACTGAGGGCGAGTCGGATGATATACTTAAAAAATGGGGTTGATTTTAGCTGAATAAAACAACCTCGACAAGCGAAAGCACGTCTGATAAAGGACGTGCTTTCGCATTTATAACACAAGACATAAGATTTAAGACGTAAGACATAAGATTTCGTGCTGGTGCCGAAATATTTATCTGACCAGCACAATACAGTTACTTTTGTCCAAGTACTTAATAAGAACATCATCGGTCAGCAAAAACATACACTCAAAACTTTGCAAGGCGCGGTTGATATACTAGCGCACATCGGTTTTATTGTTATGATGGCAGCTATGCCTTTATCTAAAGGGGCGGCTTCCGTAGCAATGATCTGTTTGTTGGTATTTGCCTTCTACCGTTTTTTGCTGGAGCCGAAATCCTTGTTCAAACGGATCAAACAGCAGCCCGTTTTAGTGGGTATGTTCCTGCTCTATTTCGTGTACTTGCTGGGCATGTTACACACGCAGAATATCGCCTACGGCCAGAAAATGCTCTACCAGCAAACCCCTTTGATCGTATTGGCATTCATTGCGCTGCACTACCAAGAAATGCTGCGTTGCAAGGGCAAAACTTACTTCTGGGCATTCATTGGCGGCACCTTGGTCAATGCGGGTATTACCCTCATTTTCTTCCTGCTGAGTGATGAACTGGCTCGGCAAATTTCAGATTCCGCAGGCATTTTCAGAGATTTCCCGGACAATAAAAGTCGCATTCAGTTCGGACTGTATTCGCCACTCATTGACCGTATTCAGTTCAGCAATATGGTGGCTATTGCTGCCCTATCCAGTGCCTATCTCTTCTTTCGCGGACCCCATCGTAAGCTCGCTTTTCTATCGGTGATCTTGCTCATTGCCACCTCCTTATTCCTTGGCGGCAGAGGCGGGCAGATCGGCTTATTCGCAGGCTTAATGGTCATGGCGGCCGCCTACGCTATAAAACGCGTTCAACCCATCATCGCAGCCCGTAGCAGTCAATTGCTTGCCAATATTAGTATTGCTGCGCTCTTACTGGCCTTCGCCATTGGGCTGCCCAGGGCCACCTACCAATTCGTGCCCAGTGTCAAGCTGCGCTACGATCAAATGTTCTGGGAACTGAAGCAACTCCAAAGGCATGCCGACGATCAGCCAAATATGGAGCATTTCACCTCCGTTCGTCGCCTGGTCTCTTGGCAAAATTATTGGTCGCTCACCAGCAACAATTGGCTAACCGGCGTAGGTACCGGCGATGTGATCGACGAAGTCAGAAAAATCTACGATACAGACCCCTACAAACTACCCCTCAACAACCACTCCCAATACCTCTTCCTATGGGCGGTCGCCGGTATCATCGGCTTACTGATCTTGGTCGCCATCGCACTGTATTGGCTGTGGTATTTATACCGCCACCGCCCGCTCACCCTCTTCATTTTTGGCTTGGCCAGCATGGGTTTTTACGCCGCCGTCTTCCTCTTAGATGCGGTCCTCCTTCGCCAGATCGACATCATGGGCTTCGCGATTCTCTTCTGCTTCATCCCTTGTTTGGAAGCAACTACTGATGAAAATTTCACAGTGAAAACGGATGGGCATTAGGCTGCATCCACGCAATAAAGGCTTGCGCCAGCAAGCAGCAAAATATTGGCGTAGTACACGAAGTCTCTAGTCTCGGGTCTCTAGTCTCGAGTCTAAAAAGGCGCAAGCCTTAACTGCGTGGTCGGGCTATCCGTTCTTATTAAGCGCACTGCCTGTCGGTTCGTTGCTGCCTGTTGCGGTGGCTACCTCTGGGCCGCCCCCGCAACAGGCGCACTCACACGCCATGCAGCACCCTTAATACCACTCCTATCCCTTGCAGAAGGAATGGAATGACTCTTCCTCAAATTATTAAAATTCATTATCTTCGGACAGCATATAATCACCCATAC
>JAHDGT010000234.1 GCA_020631675.1 Bacteroidota bacterium | reverse complement strand
ATACCATATCCAAAGAAATGGGACTGCCCATCGAAAAAGTTCAGGCTATTCTTGATAATTGGGAAAACAAATGATCGAGCTGTTTCTGAGGTAAGTGTAACGATTCTTGCGCAAAACAAAAAGGTCATTTCCATCAACTCTTCTTCAAAGGAGAGTTGATGGAAATGACCTTAGCTTAACTCAGCTATTTCAAAAGCATCGCCCTTTTTATATCTATTCCGCAGAAGCTAATCCGGCCTCTTTTTCCAAAAGATCCTTTAATCTCGTAAGACCAAGTTGATTGGTTTCCGCTATATGCGTGCTCACGCCAAAGAGGCTCATCATCGCATATTCAAAGCCAGAACATCCATATTCAAAGTTCTGAATTACTGTAACCCCATTTTCTGTTTCTTGAATCTGATACTCGAAGACAGGTTGCCCTTCAAATGGCTTCATGATATTGCATTCCATGCGCAAATAATCACCTTCTTCGATAGCCGTTAAGGTTTGTGTACCTACACTTGTTTCGGCTACTCCTTCCCAATGAAATACTGAACCAATTTGCCCAGTTTGTCCTGTTACATGATTCTTTTGATCAGGATCCGTAACAACAAATGGTGACCATTCTGGAAAACGTTCAAAGTTTCGAAGCAACTCAAAAGCTTCCGTTTTAGATGCTCCTATTTTCTGTTCTGAAACAAGCTCTAATGCCGTGTTCTGAGAAGATAAGAAAAGAGCGATCGCGATCAGTGTACAAGTAACTGCCAATAAAGTCTTGAATAAGTTCGTCATGATATTAAGTTGTGAATTGTGAACTGTTAGTATGTTATTAATTTCACCCCCATGACGAGTGAGTATTCCATTATTGGACAGTCTGGACAAATTTTTAAAAAAAAAGTACAATTTAAAAGATGTAGCATAGGGATTACTATATGTTAAAAAGAACGCAAATTCATTCTTTTGTGTAAGAAAACAGGAGCTTTACACACCATTAGATTGAACATCCCTCCAGCATATTTGTTACAAGCGCTCTACAAAAAACATTCCCTTATGTTGAAGATTTTTACTCGATTTTCTTTCTTAAGCACTTCCTTCTTACTCCTACTCTTCTTATTCCCTGTACTGGTATTGCAAGCACAAACGAAATCTGCTAGTATATCAGGTCAGGTATTAGATGATCTTGGAGAGGCGGCACCCTTTGCTAATGTCATCTTATTCAGCCAAGCAGACAGCAGCATGGTTAAAGGGGAAGCCAGTGATGCCAATGGCTTTTTCAAACTGAATAATCTAGCAGCAGCTACTTATTGGCTAGAAGTCAGCTCTTTAGGATTTGACAAATTCCAGTCGGAACCCATCAGCTTGGGAGCTGGTGAATCCAAATCAATGGACAAGCTGTCTTTATCAAAAGGCGCAGTCAGTCTAGAGACTTTTGAAATAAAAACCGAAAGAGCATTGATCGAGGTACAACCCGATAAAACAGTTTTTAATGTAGATGGCAGCATCAATGCGGTAGGTAATACCGCTTTAGAATTATTGCGCAAATCTCCAGGTGTACTGGTCGACAATAACGACAACATCATTTTAAGTGGTAAAGACGGGGTACAGGTCTATATAGACGGTAAACCCTCCCCACTACGTGGTGAGGACCTAAGTGCTTACCTCAGTAGCATGCAATCCACAGAAATTGATGCCATAGACATCATTACCAATCCATCCGCTAAATATGATGCAGCAGGTAATGCGGGAATCATTAACATCCGCTTGAAAAAAGACAAGAGCTTGGGGGCGAATGCCAATTTCAATGCTGGTTATGCTTACGGCATCAACCATCGCTATAATGCGGGCATCAGCGGGAATTATCGCAATAAGAAAGTTAATCTATTCGGCAGTTACAACTTCAATGGTGGTGACAGTAGGAACTGGATCGACTTTGACCGTGAGCAGAGTAATTTTACATCCAGTCAAGAAACCATTCGATTAGGTAGTGGAGAGAATCATGCTTGGCGTTTAGGCACCGATTTTTTCATTAATAAGAAAAGCACTATTGGCTTCTTAATCAATGGGGCAAATAATGAACAAGATTCTTACAATACCAGCTCAACATACTCTTTAAATGAGGTTGATGATATAGCGTTTAATTTAGATGCTATTTCCGACAATGATGGAATAAGAAGAAACAATAACATCAACCTGAATTTCAGTCACCAAAACGACGATGGTTCTACATGGAATGTTGATGGAGACTGGGGGACATATATCAATACATTATACACTTATCAACCAAACACTTATACTTACACTCGCCCTGAAAGTTCAATATCACCTATCAACTACAGTAGTGATGCAGATACCAAAATCGATATTTACTCAGCTAAAGTGGATCATGAACGAAATATAGGTAAAGGGAAGCTAGGTTTGGGACTTAAAAGTGCGACCGTAATTACTGATAACGACTTCAGTTTTTATGAATTAGTGAATGATGTAGCAATAGTAGATACGCAACGTACGAGCAATTTCGTATATACCGAGAATGTGAATGCTGCTTATGCCAATTACGCTCAACAGCTTGGCAAGTTCAATCTAAGTGCGGGTTTAAGAGCAGAGCAAACTCGTTCAGAAGGTCGGCTGCTAACCATACTAGACCCCACACAAAATGATACAACAAGTCGTTCTTATATCAATTATTTTCCATCAGCGGGTTTAAGTTACCAACTCAATAGAAAACATCAACTGCGCTTGAATTATAGTAGAAGAATCGACCGGCCCAGTTATCAAGACTTGAACCCCTTTGAATATAAGTTGGATGAACTGACTTTCAGAAGAGGCAATGAAAACCTAAAACCGCAGTATGCAAATAACTATTCTATTTCGCATACCTATAATTACAGATTCACCACGAGCCTCAGTTATACCTATACTAAAGACTTCATTGCCAACATAACGGATATCATCGATATAGTCGGTCTAAACCCGACCTTCTTACAGTCTATCAATATGGACTATCAAAAGGTGTATAATTTATCCGTTAGTTTGCCTTTTTCAATTACCGACTGGTGGAGTACTTATACGAATTTAGGTGGCTATCACAAACGCAATTATGCCAATCTGGGAGAAGGGCGAGTAGCCGATATTAGAGCTAATGTTTTCAATATGTACCATCAGTCGACTTTCTCACTTCCGCAGGATTTTGCCATTGAGTTATCTGGTTGGTATAACTCACCAGGTATCTGGGGAGCGGTTTATGCGACTGATGCCATTTATAGTATCAATGTGGGTATTCAGAAAAAATTATTCAATGGTGCGGGTAATCTAAAAGTATCCATGGATGATATTTTATACACCAGCACTTGGCGTGGAGTACAAGAGTTCTCCGGCTTTTACTCTGAAGCCCGTGGCGGCTGGGAAAGCAGACAGCTAAAGGTCAATTTCTCTTACTTATTCGGTAACCAGCAGGTGAAGAAGTCGCGTAAACGCGAAACGGGAATTGAAGATGCGACGAAGCGGGTGAAGTGATTTCATTGCGGGCATGCGCCCTGAAAAAACACCTATCATCATGATAGTGAAAGACTATTACATAGCCTTTGCTATTGCTTACAGTAAGCCTTATCTTCGCGGCCTGATTTGAAAATATTCACTTGAAAATTATACACAGATGGCTGGAGAAAAGATTCGTATTGAAAACGGACAGCTTGTAGTTCCTAACAACCCGATCATCCCGTTTATTGAGGGAGATGGTATTGGTGTTGATATTTGGCCAGCGGCTAAAGCGGTTTTTGACGCAGCAGTTGAAAAAGCTTATGGCGGCGAGCGTAAAATCGAATGGGAAGAAGTTTACGCAGGGCAGAAAGCGTTTGACAAAACAGGCGAGTGGTTGCCTCAAGCTACATTGGACACGATCCGTGAATACTTGTTCGCGATCAAGGGTCCTTTGACCACACCAGTAGGTGGTGGTATTCGTTCTTTGAACGTAGCATTGCGTCAGAAGTTAGATTTGTATACTTGTTTACGTCCTGTACGTTATTTTGATGGATCGCCTTCGCCAGTGAAAGAGCCAGAAGCGGTAGATATGGTGATTTTCCGTGAAAACACGGAGGACATCTACGCAGGTATCGAGTATATGGCGGGTACGGACGCGGTTAAGAAATTGATCAAGTTCTTACATGAAGAAATGGGCGTATCAAGCATCCGTTTCCCGGAGACTTCTTCTATTGGTATTAAGCCAGTGAGCCAAGAAGGTAGTGAGCGTTTGATCCGTGCATCAATCAAGTACTGTTTAGAAAACAACTACCGTTCTGTTACTTTGGTACACAAGGGTAACATCATGAAGTTCACGGAAGGTGGCTTTAAGAAGTGGGGTTACGACTTGGCGGAGCGTGAGTTCGGTGATAAATGCTTCACTTGGCAACAGTGGGACGCGATCGTTGCGGCAGAAGGTAAAGATGCTGCGAACAAAGCGCAAAGTGATGCGGTTGCTGCGGGCAAAATCATCATCAAAGATGTGATCGCGGATAACTTCTTACAGCAGATTCAGTTACGCCCTGAAGATTATGATGTGATCGCTACTATGAACTTGAATGGTGACTACATCAGTGATGCTTTGGCTGCTATGGTAGGCGGTATCGGTATCGCTCCGGGCGCGAACATCAATTACGAAGATGGTACGGCTATCTTTGAAGCAACTCATGGTACAGCACCTAAATACGCTGGATTGAACAAGGTGAACCCAAGTTCTGTGATCTTGAGTGGTGTGATCATGTTCCAATACATGGGCTGGAAAGAAGCAGGTGATCTGATTGTGAATGGTATCGTTAACTCGATCAAGAACAAGACAGTTACTTATGATTTCGCTCGCGAGATCGAAGGTTCTACTCAGGTTTCTTGCTCTGGTTTCGGCGATGCGATCATTGCTAATATGGTCTGATCTTTAGATTCGAGACGTGAGACTCGAGACATGAGATTATAAAATAAAAAGCCCCACTCGGTAACCGAGTGGGGCTTTTGTATTTTTGGTGAATGGGTTTCTGGTATTCTGTTATTCTCTCATTGCCATTTGACCACGTATCTTTCTCATTAGGTCATGAATCTGCTTGTCAGTTCCGTCTATAGATCGTCTGAGCCAGAAGGCGGGTGCTGTAAGGGCGTCATAGTCGTTGTAGCGGGTTTGACGTTGCCTTTCATCATCTCCGTCACTAATATTGACAGACTTCATTTCTTTCATGATCTTTTCCTTATTAAAGACATGATCCATGGAACCCTCAGTAGTACCATCTGGAGAAGAAATGGCTAATAGATAGGCTTTTTTCAGACTGTCCATATCAATAGAGCTCTCATCACCTGAGTTCATATATAGGTAAGCATCATCGTAGATCATCCCCATATCTCTGAACTCTTTTTCGTACAGTTTTTGCAAAGCAGCAGCGAATAATGAATTTTCCATGCCCTTATCGAATGCCTTGTCCAATCTTGTAATGAATTCAGGATTATAGTAGCCGAATGAAGTCTCACTACTGAAGTTAAAACCTTCTGTATGCGGTCCTCTAATGAAAACAGGGCAGCCGAATGCCGCTTCTAATAATTCTAATGAAGCGTATTTTTTTGCCATGGCGTATTTAGAGCGAAAACCTTCCAACAGCCAAGTACCATCTCTTTCTTTAGAGGGCGCATAATCTGCACTTAACAGTTCCCATAAGTAAACGATCTCCATCATTTTAAAAACATCAGAAGCGGGTTTTCCTGGTTCTTCATAAGACTGCATCGAATTGTTGGAGAGAAAGGCACTGGATAGAATAACTATGCATAAAAGTGCACAAGTAATTATATACTTTTTCATATTAAACTGTATTTAAACGTTAAGAATGGATTTTTTCAGAGAAACCATCTTTACCGTAGATCACTGGTAACCGCTATTCGATGAACGAAATGCATAATTACCAATAGCAAACGTAAACATTCGCCATTGTGGTTCTTTTCGTTCATCAAAAGAAGCACAACTCACTTTACCATCATTAGAAACAGTAAGGAAGGTTCCTTGAGCGGAATTAATGGCGACCATGTCGCCATTTTTAAAATTAAATGCAGCCATTGTCAAACGGTTTTAGGTTAAACAATCGCTATAAGGATTTTGAGTATTGAAGTGGGGTGAGCTGGTGAGTTTAAAAAATAGTGCTATTGGAAAATCTTTCACCTGTCTTACCGCTTAAATGTAATAAAAATCAAATAAACATAAGAACCTATTTTCAAACAACTTATCAAATAGTATTTTTCAAAATAAACCAAACGGTCAATAAACAATAAAGCCACATGTATTCTCCTGATTTGTTACAATCAATAGAAATAAGTAACACCTATACACAAAAACGCCCAACAAGCTCTAAAGTGGTGGGCACTTTACCCGATCCGAATAAAATGAATCCAGTCAGTCGGGTCGAACTTGTTGAGCGTAAAAACGGCAAGCGTGGTGAACAAGAATATTGTTCAACATCTTGCTCCTGTCTCGGGCTTTATCACAATTGCATCTCCGGCACTTCGTCCGGTATATGTAATCGACCTTCCGTTTTGGCTTGAATTTCTTCTACTGTGACACCTGGTGCACGTTCTCTGAGAATGAATCCATCCGGTCCCACATCCAATACGGCTAGATCCGTTACAATTCGCTTCACACAGCCTAAGCCCGTTAAAGGCAAAGTACAACTGGATAGCAATTTCGCACCACCTTTGCGCGTATTGTGCTGCATGGCAACAATGATGTTCTCCGCTCCAGCTACCAGATCCATAGCTCCCCCCATGCCTTTCACCATCTTACCCGGTATCTTCCAGTTGGCGATGTCACCTTGATCGGATACCTGCATAGCACCGAGTACGGTCAGATCCACATGTCCCCCTCTGATCATAGCAAAGCTCATTGCCGAGTCGAAAAAGCTGGATCCCGGCAAGGTAGTAACGGTCTGTTTACCCGCATTGATCAAATCGGCATCCACTTCTTCCTCTGTAGGAAATGGTCCCATCCCTAGTAAGCCGTTCTCTGATTGCAGAATGATGTTCATACCATCCGGAACGTGGTTGGCTACTAAAGTCGGTATACCAATACCAAGGTTCACATAGTAGCCGTCTTGTAATTCTTGGGCAATGCGTAGCGCAATGCC
>JAHDGT010000233.1:4993-7145 GCA_020631675.1 Bacteroidota bacterium | reverse complement strand
ATAGCCCGGTACCCGCAGTAGAAAGCTGACGCTTTCTTAGTGATCGACACGGGAAAGTATCATCAGCTTTCTACTGTGGGTATGTGCCCTAATAATAAAACAGGAATTAGGCTTCGGAAAGTTTTAGATCCACACTGATAAGTTGCTCGAATTTGAAGACGCGATCGCGCACTTCTTTGGCGGTGAGATTGACCAGACGTTCTGTACCGAATTTTTCCACACAGAAGGAAGCCATTGCCGAGCCATAAATGACAGCACGTTTCATATTGTCAAAGCTGGTATCATCTGTACGGGCGATGTAGCCCATAAAGCCACCAGCGAAGGTATCACCAGCACCTGTAGGGTCGAAGACTTCTTCAAGTGGAAGGGCTGGAGCGAAGAATACTTTATCTCCTTCAAACAACAATGCGCCGTGTTCTCCTTTTTTGATCACTAAGAAACGGGGACCCATGCTTAGAATCTTGCGAGCCGCACGTACTAAAGAATATTCTTCTGTTAGCTGGCGAGCTTCTTCGTCATTGATGATGAGCACATCCACCATGCTGATGGTTTTCAAGAGTTCATCGAGCATGATGTCCATCCAGAAGTTCATGGTATCCATGGCGATCAGCTTCGGGCGGTCATTCAAACGCTCGATGACTTGGCGTTGTACCGTTGGGGTGAGGTTGCCCAACATAACATAGTCAGCACCTTGATAACTATCAGGTATGATAGGGTCGAAGTGCTCCAATACGTTCAGTTCCGTAACGAGCGTGTCGCGGCTGTTCATATTGGTGTGGTAGCGACCCGACCAGAAGAAGCTCTTTTCATCTTCCTTGATCTGTACCCCTTCGATCTTTATATTTCTCTTTTCATAATCGGCAAGTACTTCTTTGGGGAAATCTCCCCCTACTACAGCAACTTGACGGGTTTCCACACCGAAATAAGATGTGGCATAAGCAATATAAGTACCCGCACCACCAACGATGCGTTCTGCTTTACCGAAAGGGGTTTCTATATCATCAAAGGCCATAGAGCCTACTACCAGAATACTCATGTTGTCGGATCAATTTAATTTCAAAACGGCCGCGAAGATCGTATATTTTCACAACTAAGTATGTGTAAATAGGATGCGGTTTTACGTGCGAGATCAGAATGCTGTAACTTTGCGCTACGATGAGTAGAAAATTCAAAAAAAATAAGCCAAAAGCGTCTGTGAAAAAATTCGCAGGCAGGCTTCGTAGATCCAGACGGAAGGATGAACCCATGGGTCGCCCAATGAGAAGAGGAGATTCGAAAGACGAAGAGGGTGTTAATGATCAGCAACAAAGTGATAACAGAACCCCTCGCCCGCAGTCGCAGCAATTTCGTTCTTTCCGATCTAAGCGGGAATTACCGGATTATAGGGCAGTAAATAAAAAATTGCCAAAGAAAAAAAACGATGGCATACGATTGAATAAATTCATTGCGCATGCAGGTATTTGTGCACGCAGAAAAGCGGATGAACACATCAAAGCAGGACTGGTTACTGTGAACGGCAGAGTAGTGAAAGAGATGGGGTATAAGGTGCAGCGAAAAGATGTAGTTCGTTTTGAAGGTGTAGTAGTAAAACCACAGCGGAAGGTTTACGTGCTGATGAATAAGCCTAAGAATATGCTGACCACTACGAATGACCCGCAGGGCAGACGTACAGTTATGGATATTGTGAGCGGAGCTGCGGATGAGCGTTTGTACCCTGTTGGTAGGTTAGATCGCAATACAACAGGTTTATTATTATTGACCAATGATGGCGACTTGGCTCAGAGCTTATCTCACCCTAGTAAGGAAGTGCGTAAGTTATACCATGTGCATTTGGATAAGCCTTTAACGAAAAACGACCTGCGCAGAATTGCAGAGGGTAAGGTTGTCTTAGAAGAGGGAAAGGTCTTAGTGGATAATATCTCTTATGTAAGTGGTAGCAGTAAGAATGAAGTGGGCATACAGATCCACATTGGTTGGAATAGGGTGGTGCGCAGAACTTTCGAGGCTTTGGGCTATAAGGTGGTGAAGCTGGATCGAGTGATCTATGCCGGATTAACTAAGAAAGATCTACCAAGGGGTAAATGGCGATATTTGGAGCCGAAGGAGCTTTTGCTATTGCGTCACTTCAAAGGCTAAGTACAAAAACGAAAAA
>JAHDGT010000233.1:0-4893 GCA_020631675.1 Bacteroidota bacterium | reverse complement strand
TTGTTTTGGTCGTTCTTACCAAAACGCTGTAAGGCTTGGGAAGCACTCATGCGTAAACGCTCACCTTTGGAATAAGCTACTAAGTAAGAACCTTGATATCCTTTGGTACGAAGGCTGCTCGCGAATTTCATCGCTTCATTATAGTCTTCGAAGTTACCCGCTAAATATCGGATGTAGCCATTATTCGCTTTCTCCGTATCTATTCTACCTTCTACATTCTTGAAAAAATCAGACTCTGTATTCTGGTAACGCTTGAAAGCAGCGAACTGAACTTTATAGGTTAAAATGTTTTCGTGTGGTAATTCGTAGCCCACCGTGCTATTGCGACGATAGTCATAGGGTACCGCACGAGCATGGTCTTTTTGCTTTTCGACCGTCCAAGCACTTAAAGGCTGCTGGTCATAAATATCCGGCCAAGTTAACATGGCATGTAAGACATCAGAATCGGACATACTGTGAGAGTAAGTAGAAATCAATTTATTGTCTACTACTTCCCCATTATTCAAGGCTTGCAAGCGGTAATCTCTACGTGCGCGCAGCTTGAAACAGAACTGACCATCAGCACGAGTGACAAACTCGCGTGACTCTTCAGTCATATTGTCTATTAATACAACGGTAGCGCTTTTAACTGGCTTATTAGTAACCTCGTTGATCACCGCACCGATGAGCACCAACTTATAGTCACTGTTGGGGCTATCACCTGTTGCAAAAGCATACAATGTGCTTAGTGATAGTAGCGCAATTAAAAAATATCCCTTAAACCTCATATCTATTATGGTGTTTCTACTCCAGAGATTTACCGGCTTCTGTACATGGGTAATTGTAAAGAGGACAGAGAGCACAATTCAAATCGGGAGAACCTTTTCCTTTGGTGCATTAAAGCTATAACAAGCTCTATACACTAAAAGAGGTTCAAAAACCCGACCATTTTTCAAAAGTAACCTCATTTTGACAGAAATGTGGCGATTTGGTTTTAATCTTACCGGAATCTTGCATAAAACTGACCTAAACAATGCTTTTTATGACAATATGAATCTAATTGATTATTATGATATATAAGAGCTGGGCACTTGTATAATGATTTGTATCAATTTTAGTACAGTAATCAAGTCAAAACAATAGAAAAGTCGCGACTTAATCCATGATCATGGACTAAATCGCGACTTTTCTATTTTGTTTGCAGAAAGCAATAGCTACTTACTGTATGGAAAAACGTTTAATAAAACGATCATCACCATTCACAATTTCCAAATGGTACAAGCCCGCGGCTAAATCCGTACGATCGAAAGCGATATAATTAGCTGCGCTGCGTAGCTGTTGCACTACCTTACCCATTGGATCAATGATGCGGATCTCACTTTGTGTGGCTTTTGTGTTGTAAAGTTCAACGGCAAAACTACCCGCATTCGGGTTCGGGAACAAACGCACCTCTGCGGTAACAGAAGCAATAGGGTCATTGATTCCCACATCAACCGCTGTACAATCGATCAATGGATATAGAAAATCAGAGACAAAAGAGATCGAGTTCGCTAAGTTGCTGGCAGAAGCATGTGCCATATGGTTACCACCAGCGATCGTGAACAGATCATTATAGATACCTACCTCATCCGCTCTATTTTTGATGATCAGACTACCGTCCATCTCAATGATCGGGAAACCGAAAGCCATCGCACTACCCGTAGCATATGGCACGGTACCATCCGCATCACCATGCAAGCTTACGATCGGCACTTCCCCTTCTTGAATAAAGCTTTCCGCACTACCGATCGCTCCACAAAGATTGACCACGCCACTCACAGTAGAAGGATAACCCGGATTTCCACTATCTCCCTCAAAGCCACCATTGGCTTCAATATTCGCCATAGGATCGTCGATGGTCGTGAAACCATCAAAATCAGCTTCTTCATGCAGGTAGGCAACATGTACCGCTGTGATCGCACCGGCAGATGCACCACCTACGAATATCTGATCAGGATCGACCCTGTAAACATTATCCGTCGCCGCATCTTGTCTAAAAAAGCGTACTGCCGCTCTCATATCCGCTACTGCTCGTACTACTTCCTCGTAGAAAGTATCCGTGATCTCGCCAGATAAAGCCTGACCGACCAATGCCGTGAAGTCAAGATCCAATAAGCGATAATTGATCGAAGCATTCACATAGCCTCGCTTAGTAAAGGCATTGCACATGTCAACAATATCAGCACTGTTCTCATCTCCGGCGATAAAAGTACCGCCATGTGCCCAAATGATCAAAGGGCGAGCTTGCATGGTATCATTCGCAGGCTCATAAAAGTCGAACTCCAAGGACATATTGGAACCGGCGATCGTTACATTCTCGCCATATTGTACGTTCTGTGTCACCTCGATCTCTTCATCCCCGAATATCTCCAGGTCAAAGCGATCGCCGCATTGCGCGGAAATTGCCTGAAAAGAAAATAGTAAACACAAGCTTAGTAGTAGTTGCTTCATAGTCTGTCTTATAGTTATCCAAATTAACAACCGTTAGTCTGCTAAGTTAAGACATCTGACACTAATCGTATGCACGCATTGAAAAAGAATGAAAGCTATCTTATATAATAAGCAATCATGCGACAGTATAGGCTTGCGATTTCAGTCTGGTTCATCGATTATTTTTCCCGAACTTGCCATTTGAAATAGAATATGTAGTATGCAAGCAGAACTGTTACAACTATTAGCAAGTCACTACGGTCTTAGCGGCACTTTAAAAGAACTGGCGGGCTACGAAGACAAAAACTTCCTTTTGAAAACGGATGCAAATGGGGAGAAGTACGTCATTAAAACCACTCCAAATACCACTGACCTCCCGCTATGGCAGGCGCAGAATGTTGTTTTCAAAGCATTGGCTGATATGGAAAGTCTAAGTGACTTACAGCTTTCCGAGGTCGTTCCAACAAATTCAGGAGTAGAAGATGATGTTCTGTTGGTCGAGATAGGCGGCAAAGCTCATTTGCTGAGGGTACTTCGTTTTGTTGAAGGTGGTTTTTATGCCGAGGCTCAACAAACACCCGCTTTACAGCAAGATCTTGGGCAAAAAATGGGCAAGTTGAACAAGGCACTCAAAACCATAGACTGTCCACTTGCACTTCGATACAGACGTTTTGAGTGGGACTTGCGCTATCTCTTAGATAATAGTAAACGCTTAAACTGCATTCAAGACCCCAAGCGTCGTAAACTGGTGCATTACTTTCTGCTACAATATCGCACTTGGGTACAAACAGCATTAGACCAGCAACGCCAACAACTGATCCACAATGATGTCAATGACTGGAACATTATAGTAGAAGGCGAAAAAGTGGTCGGTTTTATTGATTTAGGAGATGCGTGTCAGACCTCCTTGATCTGTGAGTTGGGTATATCTCTGTTTTACATGATGCTGCACAAAGCAGACCCCATTGAAGCCGCTTGTCAGACGCTAGCCGCCTATCATAAGGAATATCCCCTTGAAATTGAAGAGTTAGATTTATTGTACTACCTCATTGCTGGTCGCTTATGTTGTAGCGTGATCAACTCTGGCTATAACGCCCAGCTCCATCCAGAAAATGAATACATCACCATCAATGAAAAACCCGCTTGGGCATTATTAGAGCAACTGTTCAGTATCAATCCCATCCACGCCGCCAATGCTTTTAGAAAAGCCTGTGGTTTCCCTCCCAAAGCAACAGTAGATCATGAACAATTCTTAGCCACTCGCGACCAGCACATCAGTCGCGCTATGTCGATCAGCTATAAAACGCCCATTAAAATGGAGCGAGCCGCTTTTCAATATATGTACGCGGATGATGGTCGCACTTTTTTGGATGGCGTGAACAACATACCCCATGTCGGACATTGCCACCCTAAAGTGGTGGAAGCTATACAACAGCAAGCTGCCCAGCTCAACACCAACACCCGCTACTTTTACGATCAGCTGAACACCTACGCCCAGCGTTTGACCGCCAAATTTCCCGCTTCACTGAACAAGGTGTTCTTTGTGAACTCAGGCAGTGCGGCCAGTGATCTGGCGATCCGATTAGCCTTCGCGCATAGCGGGCGCAAGCACGTGTTGGTCAGCGAACACGGCTACCACGGCAACACCTTGATCGGCATTGACATCAGTTCCTATAAATACGAAGGCAAGGGAGGTACTGGTCAGGCAAGCTACATCAAAAAAGCACCTATTCCAGACCCATTCAGAGGTATACATAAAGGAAAAGATAGTGGGGCGAAATATGTACGAGAAATAGATCAAATCTTAGCCAAAGCCGAAGAACAACAAACACCTTTCGCCGCCTACATCAGCGAGTCCATAATCGGTTGTGGCGGACAGGTTATTCCGCCCAAAGGCTTTTTCAAAAGTGCCTTTGCAAGTGTACGTGCACATGGCGGTCTATGCATCATAGATGAAACCCAGACCGGATTTGGCAGAGTGGGCACCCACTTCTGGGCCTACGAACAACACGACATCACACCAGATATCGTCATCTTAGGCAAACCCATTGGCAATGGTCACCCTCTAGCCGCAGTCGTCACCACAGATGAAATCGCTCGCTCCTTTGAAACGGGCATGGAGTTTTTCAGCTCCTTCGGGGGCAATCCGGTTTCCTGTGCAACAGGACTTGCTGTTTTAAATGTCATTGAGGAGGAGCAATTACAAGCGCATGCTTTAGCCGTGGGCAACTACATCATTCAGGCATTGCAAAAATTAGCACTACAACACCCTCAAATCGGAGAGGTGCGAGGCACGGGCTTATTCCTCGGCATTGAGCTGATCGAAGATGTAAAAAGTCTACAGCCCGCTACGACTTTGGCGTCAAAGATCAAAAATGAAATGAAGCAAAGAGGCATTCTCATCAGTACCGATGGCCCGCATGAGAACGTACTAAAATTCAAGCC
>JAHDGT010000232.1 GCA_020631675.1 Bacteroidota bacterium | reverse complement strand
AAATATTTCAGCCTCAGCACGAAAGTCTTTCTACTCGAGTCTCAAGTCTCATGTCTAAAAAAGCGCAGCTTATAAATGAGAAACGCCCCGCAGCACTTGGCTTACGAGGCGTTTCATTGTCCCCCAAAATTTGTCCCTGTTTTGTTGTCAGCAGCATCATTATCGCTGCGTACAATAACATAGACGGAACAACATGGGCGACGTTTAATAAGGGTGGAAATTTTTTAAAAATATTTTTTTGGATGAGTACCCACCTATCGTAAATTCATGATAGAGATACGATCTCTAACAATGAAAGACAGTTTGAAATCGCGTTTCAATTCAACAAATAAACGATAAGCCTCGTAGCGATCTTTCAAATCACCGGCCCGTAACTTAAAAAAGGGTGGTTCATAAGTCTCATAAACCGCCAGTCCGGGGTATCGACTGGTTAATTCCGTACGCACTTCTCTGACCTTATCGCGATTCGTGTTCTGGATCACCTGCACGCGGTAACCATCCATGGTAGGATCTACCATATTCATTCTAACATGCGTTTGCATGAGCTGATCCACCTTAGGCTCAGCTGTAACATTCAAGTACTGCGCACTGAGCTGCTGACCAGCTAATAAGCAAGTCGCGAATACGAAAACGGTTTTAAATACAAAGCGCATCATCATAAATCTACTGAATGAAACGAAAGAAATCGCAAGAAACGACCATCAAAGAATGACAACAAACGATCACTCATCATCTTGAACGCTGAAAGTAACAATTTCAATACTTCTGGAACAGCCTAGACGATCTGCCCCTGCTTCTATCAATGCTTCTGCTTCCGCTTGAGAGCGTATGCCACCAGAAGCTTTGATCTGAATATGTTTGGGTAATACATTGCGCATCAACTCTACCGCGTCAATACTAGCACCAGGACCATTGAAACCCGTAGAGGTCTTCACAAAGTCCACATCGAATTCCGCACAAAGCTCGCAGACCGCGACGACTTCATCGGCGGTCAATAAGCCAGTTTCGATAATGACTTTGAGCAAGGTCTCATTTTGCTTGGCGAAACCACTCACCTGCTTAATTTCTTTGCGAACAAACTTCCAGCGGGCATCTTTTACCGCACCGATATTCACTACAACATCCAGTTCATCCGCTCCTTTAGAAACGGCTTCGCCCATAGCCGCCACCTTCATCATTCGACTAGAGTAACCCATAGGAAAGCCAATAACGGTACAAACGTTAATATCTGTATGGTCTAAATTTTTCACTGCTTGCTTAACATAGCAAGGAGGTATACAAACCGCCGCGAAATTATACTCTTCGGCCTCTTTGCAAATGCGGTCAATATCCGCACGTACAGTGGTGGGGCGTAATATCGTATGGTCGATTTTAGCAGCTAAGTCTTGATCAATGAAAAATTGATCGGATTGCATAGTTGGAGATGGATCTTGGTAGTACAACAAAGTACACTTATTAATACAAGTAGTTGAATGCAACCTTAAAAAAGCTCTTTCAGATAGCATATAAGATTCCCGAACCCCGCTTGACAACATGACAAACGAGTTAGTGGATAAGACCGCAAAAGTGAATCAGATGGAAAAGCTAAGGCAGGTGATTGAAACTACTATTTATGCCTGAAAGCGAGGTGCTGCTTTTTAACTAAAGCAACAAGCTGTCGAAGAATTGGAGTTGTGTGATCTTAACCCCAAAACTCTTATTGGTTATTGGCTCAACTACTACAAAGATAGAAGAATCAGCCTTTTTTAAAGGAGCATGGAAATTTTTTTTTCGCACACTTGGATAATCTATTCAAACCCTCACGGTTTGCTCTTTAATGCGTGATCTATGTCCATATAGCAACGCTGATCTTTAGCTGAGCCTCTTGCGGTCATTGCAACACTCGCCCATTTTCTGGCGGTTATCAAATCGGCTTTCTTACTGCCTAATTGCATCATTCTCCTGCTCATGCAGACCAATGCATCCGGATTTTGAAGGTTCGGGTTTTGCTTCATGTATTTGCGCAAGAGCTTCAACTGATCCGTTTTTTCTCCTTTCTGTTCATGGTAAGTATAAGCCAGCTCGAATTTTAAACGAGCCTTATCAGAGCAATTTGTCTTATCTGCTAATGCTAAAGTGCGCTTCAACAACTCCTGATCTTTCTTCTCAGCCGCTTGAACAGCGGTTTCTTTTAAGGATTTAGCGATGTGCTGTTCTACGGCATTCACACCATAAACACCCTCATAATGCTTGATGTCTCGTAGTAAAACATCCATAGCGTGGGTGTGTAGATCGCCAGAAAAATCAAAGATGAATTGTGTGTTTTTCTTTGTTTTCATACCACCCTTCACATTGATGGCATTGATGTATTTATTCACTGCATCCGCAGCAGGTAACTCGTACTTTTTCAACTCATAGGCGAAGGCATATAAAAAACTCGCCTCTCTATTGCCTTTGTCATACGCCGCTTGTAAACGACGAAGTTCCGTGCGCTTGAAATCTTTCTTTGCTGTTTTTGTTGTAGGCATTTTCGCGTCCGCGCTCACAAAGACAATAGGAACATCTACACTTGGTCTGCCGCTACGCTTACTCGTTGCCGAAACCAGTTGGGCAGGAGCAGATAAGGGCTTCTCCTTCTTGAAAAGGTCTTTATCGGCTTCTAAATTGGAAGCAATCAGATCGTTGAAATCCTTTTCACTGACCACCGCTCTTTGTGGGAAATGTTCAGGAATAGAAAAAGAATGACTCGCTAAAACAAGTGTGCTCATTTTCGCATTTAGAAGGGATGGAACCCTCACGGCTTTTCTGTTTTTCCTTACTTTTTCCGCTACGTCAAGCTTTGCATTGACAGGCTGAATGGATTGCTGTTTACTAGCGGTAGCTGTGCTTTTTTGAGAACTATTTTTCTGTTCGAATGTGATTTCATATTTGGCCAAACGTTCCTGAATACTTAGTGGTTTGGCTTCTTGTTTTTCTGCTACTGCTAAAGCCGCTAGCAGGGCATCGTCTTTTTCGTCTTGTGTTTTCTGCTTGGAGCGAGTATAGCTCGTTTCTTCTTCTGGATTTACAGGACAAGCCTTATTTGTATTTACAATAAAGATGTGATCACTGATCACCTTTTTCGCCATGCGCTCAACTTCGCCAATGTGTTTGATGCCGTGGGTGCGATCTAATACTTCTCCTTGCGCATTAATAAAGAGGATATCAGGCACCATATTGACGCCATATTTCTTTTGAAAAGCTTTTGCCGCTGCTCCTTGCCCCTCTCCAACATTCATGCTCAGGTTTACAAAATGCTCGTTAAAATAAGCACCCAAAGCTTGGTCACTGAAAACATCCTTATCCATCACTTTACAAGGGCCACACCAGTCGGTATAAGACTTCACGAAAATGACCTTTTGCTCTTCTTCCGCTTTTGCTAATGCTTGTTCCCAGCTCCCCTTGAAAAACTCAATACTTAAGGTTTGGGCATAGGTATATTTAGCACACCCTATGCTAGTCAAAAGACAGCACAGGATGAGTAATTGCTTTACTCGTTCCATGTTGAATTAACGGTTTTCGATTTTGGCGTTAAATGCTACTCAAGATTCCGTCACTGCTCAGTAAAAAGCCAATAACTATGCCAAGTCATTTGAGGGTCAGCATGCTTGCCCATTTACAGGAAAACTAAATGCCTGATTGCCTATGCCGCAATTATTTACGACCGCCTTTATCTATCATGTTTTAACTTTTGTTTTGACAGTCAAAGTATTGTGAGCAAGAATTTTTACCAAAATGGGAGATTTTTGTTTCAAAATGGTCACAGAAATAAAACGAGAGGCCTACAGCCGACACCCAATCGCTCAATAGCTGTTGTACCTTCGCAGCAAACCTAATATCGAACCAATAGAAGTAGTTTAAACTACCTCTTAAACAACTAGTAAAATGTCAAAAGGAGATGTTTATCAAGATTCCCTCTTTCTTCATGAAAAATTAAAGGGGAAGATCGGCGTAAAAGTGAAAATGAACCTCACGAATAAAGAGGATTTATCACTGGTTTACTCTCCTGGAGTAGCGGAACCCTGCCGCAAAATTGCCGAGAACCAAGAAGATGTTTGGAAGTATACCATGAAGGGCAATACCGTGGCCATAGTCAGTGATGGCAGTGCGGTTTTAGGCTTGGGCAATATCGGTCCGCATGCGGCAATACCAGTCATGGAAGGAAAGGCGATGCTCTTCAAAAAATTCGCGAACATAGACGCCTTCCCGATCTGCTTAGATACACAAGATGTAGATGAGATCGTAAAAGCGGTTACCCTGATCGCACCGGTATTCGGCGGCGTGAATTTGGAGGATATTTCTTCGCCAAGAAGTTTTGAAGTAGAGCAACGCCTTCAGAAAATCGGTATTCCGGTTTTTCATGATGATCAGCATGGTACGGCGATCGTTGTGCTGGCGGCACTGCTCAATGCTTGTAAAGTAGTAGGTAAGAGTATACACGACTTAAAAGTGGTGATCAATGGTTCGGGTGCGGCTGGTGTGGCGATCGCCCGCTTATTGCGCTGTGTGGATAGCGACCCGAGTGTTTGCATTCCTGTAAGAGAGGTAATCCTTTGTGATAGCAAAGGCATTATTCACAGAGATAGAGACAATCTGAATGCGATCAAAAAAGAGCTACTAGGCTACTCCAATCCGAATAACATCAAAGGAAGTGTACATGATGCTTTGGATGGCGCAGATGTATTCATCGGTGTTAGCGTAGGCGATTTGCTGGATCGCACTGACATTCAAAAAATGGCTAGCGATGCCATCGTTTTCGCCTTAGCAAATCCTACACCTGAGATCATGCCAGAAGAGGCTTATGCAGGCGGTGCGGCCATCGTGGGTACGGGAAGAAGTGACCTGCCCAATCAAGTGAATAATGTATTGGGCTTTCCGGGTATTTTCAGAGGGGCATTAGATGCCAGAGCTAAAACGATTTCTCCTAAAATGAAAATGGCGGCCGCACAAGCGATCGCTAAATGTGTGCCCGAACCTACCAAAGAGAACATCATTCCTTCTGCCTTGAATCAGCGTGTAGCCTATGAGGTTGCGGAAGCCGTGAAAGAAGTGGCCTTGGAGGAAATGAATTAGTTATAGTCCTTAATAACATCTTCCCATTCTTTAGCTTCCGTTTCGCTTAAAATACCTGCGAACTGAGTTAGCTTAGAAGGTTTACTAGATACTTTCTCCCCACCAGAAACCATCGCATTGATGAATTCCAACAGTTTTTGTTGCTGGTTGAATGTCAATCCTTGTAAGGATTGAATGATGGATTTTTGTAACTCAAGTTCACTCATAATGAATCGGTTTTGTTTCCAATTTAACGATAAATGAATTGAATTGGTTTCTCAAACGCTATTCTATTCTCATTCTCCCTTCAAGAACAGGAGTGAAAACCTGCTCTTCAGCCGTTACCGCTTTTACATGATCAATGAGGGCATCGCGGAATAAATAATGCAATTTAGTACGTGGTTGGTCTTTTAAAAAGACACAATCATCCCCTCCATTGGCCATATAGTCGCTCACTAATACGGAATAGGTGGCTGCATCATCTAATGCTTTTTCAGAGATTTGGATGCTGCTGGCTTTTCGGGCTACAGTATCTACGACAACACTTACCTCTTCACTTACTGGCCAGCCCCCTTTTGCTATGGAGTGATCCATTAATTGTCGCACTTCCGTACCCGTCAATTCTACGAGTACCAGCATATTGTCAAAAGGCATTAGCTCGTACATATTGCCTACGGTGATGTCGCCAGCGGCAAGTACGGGTATACGTAAGCCCCCGTAATTGCTCATGGCGAAATCGATTTTTCCTTCGTGCTTGCTACGGGCACTACCCAATATGGCATCGGCGGTGAAGTTGCCTAAAGTGGACTCTGGTTGTGCTTTGAGCATCTCTACCGTAGAGCTGCCGATCACCACATTCATCTTTTCTTCTAATTGCGAACGGTAGGGTGCGATCAAGGCTTCAATAGTGGGATCCCCAGTACGTAAACTATCCATGGAGTAGTAGGTGGATTGTACTTGTTGGGCTGGGTTACAAGCCGTGAATAGGCCGAAAGTGCCCGCACTACTCAAGGCTACAAAGAACAGGAATAGAACGGATGGAAAGCGAGTATGTCGTTGCATGATGTGGTACTAAACAATGATTTAGGGGTATTGCAAAAGTATGGGTTTTAGCTAGGAATTTGAAAATTTGATAATGAGGCAATTTGAAAATGATCTTCTATGTAGCGGCGCTGCTTGCCTGCGCCTTTTACCGTAGAGCTAAGATTTGGCTGACCACAAAGAACGAAGGACACAAAGGGACACGAAGAAATGTTTTTATGCGTTAGGTAACATTTACCCTACTTCTTGTTTGAACCTGGATCAAGCAGATTTTTTGATAGACATGATAATCAGTAGACGCATGCAATGCGTCTCTACATCACATCATCTATCCTGTCCATCCGATCATCTGCCAACATCTACGGTTAAAAATGGTGGTAGGGGCGATCCCTTGTGGTCGCCCTTTGTGCATGAACGGATTAATGTTTTTTTTAAGGCTCATCTGTGGGAAGGCGCAGGCAAGCAGCGCCGCTACGCATTTATTTCGCAAATGCGTCTCTACATTATCTATCTTGCCCATCCAGTCATCTACCAACATCTACGGTTAAAAATGGGGTTTCGCGCGAGGGATTGCAGCGGTAATAAGTGCGCCGAATGTGGTGTGAGTGGCGGCTGGGCGGGGCGGCCCAGAGGTAGCCACGCCCAGCCTGCCAACGAACCCACAGGCGGTGTGCTTATTTTAGTGGAAAGCCCGGTGACCTGCCGCAGGCGGGCACGCGCCCTGATAATGATAAAAATTTTGAATGCAGCTTGATGCTATAAAATATCAAGACTGTGGGAAGGGCGACCACAAGGAATCGCCCCTACAAATCGATTTATTTTCAAATTAGCACATTGCCAAATTTTCAAATTGAATACCCCTACCTTCGCAGGCCGATGACGATTTATTGGGTCATATGTGTTTTGTTGGGGCTGGGTTATGCGGCGCTGATTCTGAGCTATACGCTTTTGTGGTGGCGTACGCCTACAACTGCGGCCGCGCCAGCGGATGAGGTGCCTGTAACGCCTATCTGTGTGGTGGTGCCGGCGCGGGATGA
>JAHDGT010000231.1 GCA_020631675.1 Bacteroidota bacterium | reverse complement strand
TTCCCGTGTCGATCACTAAGAAAGCGTCAGCTTTCTACTGCGGGTACCGGGCTATCCGTTCAAATTCAGCCGCTGCCTGCTGCTGTTTGGCAGGCATAGCGGTGTCTTCCTCTGATCAGCCCCGCTATGCCGCCAAACAGGGCGCATTCAACGGCTTCATAACCACTACTATCCCTTGTGCGAGTAGTTCCGTTGAAGCACATACAAGCGCTAGGGACTCAAGCCCCTATAATCCGTAATTTCGCAGTCTATAATTCACATCCACCTATTTAGAGCGATTCCAAGAATAATGGCAGCAACAACTTCATTCCCGAAAGAGAAGATTAAAATCTTACTCTTAGAGGGAGTACATACCGTTTCAGTAGAAACATTCAACAAAGCGGGCTATACCAATGTAGAACGCCTGACCAAAGCACTTCCAGAAGACGAACTCATCGCCAAATTAGAGGACGATGTTCAGTTGGTGGGCATCCGCTCCAAAACCCAGCTGACGGAAAAAGTATTGAAAGCGGCTAAGAAATTACGTGCGGTGGGTTGTTTCTGCATCGGTACCAACCAAGTGGATTTAAAAACAGCTCGCCAATTAGGGATAGCCGTATTCAATTCTCCCTACAGCAACACCCGTTCTGTCGCCGAAATGGTCGTAGCAGAAGTGGTCATGCTCATGCGTCGCATTCCGCATAGAAGTGCTAGAGCGCATCAGGGTATCTGGCTGAAAAGTGCTGTTGGTAGTAATGAAGTGCGTGGTAAAACCATCGGTATCGTAGGCTACGGCCATATCGGTTCACAAGTATCCATTCTTGCGGAAGCAATGGGTTTAAAGGTTTTATACTACGATATTGTTCCTAAGCTTCCTCTCGGAAACGCCAACTCCGTAGATACTTTAGATGAGCTTTTAGAGCGTTCTGATGTGGTCACATTGCATGTTCCCGAAACACCGGAAACAAAGAACATGATCACCAAAACAGAGCTGTCTAAAATGCAAGAAGGCAGCTATCTGATCAACCTTAGCCGTGGTACAGTAGTGGTGATCGAAGACTTGAAAGCAGCCATTGAAAGCAATCATCTCGCAGGAGCCGCAGTAGATGTTTTCCCCAAAGAACCCCGTTCTAAAGGGGAGGTGTTCACCTCGGAACTGCAAGGTTTGGATAACGTCATCCTAACCCCTCATATCGGTGGCTCCACACAAGAAGCACAGTATAATATTGGTATTGATGCTGCCACTAAGTTGATCAACTATATGGATCGTGGTAGTACCGTAGGCTCGCACACCATTCCTGAGTTACATCTATCAGGCAATAGAGATGCCTATCGCATCTTACACATCCACCGCAATGAGCCTGGAGTCATGGCAGCCATCAACAATACCATCGGGAAATTCAATGTTAACATCCTTGGGCAGTATCTCCGTACCAGCGAGGATGTGGGTTATGTGGTGACCGACTTAGCACCTGCGCCAGAAAGGATGGACGAGATCATGAAGGTGATTCAAGAAGAGGTGCCCGCAATTAAAATGCGAGCACTGTATTGATCTAAGAGAAAGGTCGCATAGAAAATATTGTAAGCTTGTTCGTGACTTTCGTTCACGGATAGTTCAAAAGGGGGCGATGTGATCAATTCACATCGCCCCCTTCAATTCTGCTCCATATCCTCCAGAAGACATATTTTTGCAGTACAAAGCAAGTCTGAGCATGGCAACTAATAATACCCCTGTTAAATCACCACCACCAGAAGGAATAGGCAATAGCTTTCTCATCTTCTTAGACAATATTAGAAAGTACCTCATCAATCTGCTGGATCTAAGAGAAGATACCGATAAGCAAGGAACGGTTGAGGGTATTAAAAAGTACATCGAGATCAAGGGCTATAATGTATGGATCTTGATCAGTGCGGCTATGATCGCTTCTATCGGTCTCGATAATAATTCTGCGGCGGTGATCATCGGTGCCATGTTAATTTCCCCATTGATGTCGCCCATCTTGGGGATCGGGCTCGCCTTTGGTATTAACGATCGAGAAACATTGTGGAAGTCGGTGCAGAATTTCACCGTAGCGGTAGTGGTAAGTATTCTGACCAGCTTTGTCTATTTCAAACTCACCCCTTTAGGCATCATCACGCCTGAATTAGATGCGAGAACAGCTCCTACACTACTAGATGTTTTCGTTGCGCTTTTCGGGGGGATAGCGGGTATAGTAGCAGGTTCTCATAAAGATAAAACCAATGCCTTACCAGGTGTGGCGATCGCCACGGCACTGATGCCACCACTATGTACAGTGGGTTTTGGTTTGGCTAAAGGACAATATCTCATTTGGGGAGGTGCGCTTTATCTGTTCTTCATCAATGCGATCGTAATCGCTTTCACCACTTATGTATTTGTCCGTTTTTTGAAGTTCCCGCTGGTAGAGTATGCGAATGAGACAGAAAAAAGAAAAACAGCCCTATTCGTCACTTTCATGGCGATTGTTATTTCTATTCCGTCTGTGTTTATTCTTCAATCTACTTTAGAACGCCGTAACTTCAACCTACAAACAGAAAACTTCGTTATTGCTGCTTTTGAAAACAGTGATCAATTTGAGGTCATAAAATATAATCGAAACGATATAGCCGACACCCTCTCTATACTAGAGGTCATCCTTAGTGGCGATACCCTGAAAAGAGATACCATACCGCACTTGGAAAAGATCATGCACAAGAAGTACCCTTCTCTCAGAAACACTCGTTTGGAGGTGAAATATTCTGGCGTCACAAAGCAAGAGTACGCAGTTATGGTCAACAATATGTCCAATACGGGTGAACGATTGGAAGGTATGAACCTCGCAGTGGAAACACTGAACGAGCGCATGAATAAAATGGAAGACTGGCAAAATAATGTCAAAGGCAATAAAGTCGACATCATGCCTATGGAGGTCATCCAATATGAACTTCAAGAGGTATATCCCGAAATAACAGAGCTATCGGGCGGTTTTATGATTCGACCAGAAAAAAAAGACAGTACAGTTACTATGGTTCAAACCCCATCTGTCAACCTCAAGTGGTCAAAGATCAAAGAGTCCACCAAGAAAGAATATGAAAAGCGTATTGACCGTTATTTACGTGCTCGCTTTAATTACGATACCATCATCATCAATAGAATGAAGTAAAGCAGCGAATAGCATAACTGCTTTATCTATCTAGTGGTTTAATATGGTTTTATGATTCTAAGGTATACTCGTATAGCTCTCCTTATCGTATTTTTTTTGCCCATCAATCTGCTAGCAGGAGATATGATGAGTGCGGATATTAGCTTTAGCTGCAACGCGGAGAACAGCTATAATGTCTACTTGAACTACTATGTCAATTGTGCTGGAGGGAATGCTCCCATTATGCCAGCCCTTCAGGTCAGCTCCGATAATTGTGCTATTAGCCTGCCCGATTTACATCCGGTCAGTAGTACGGAAGTGGAAATCTCTCCAGTTTGTGAAGCGGATATCTCGAGTACGACTTGTAATGGCGGTGCACTACCTGGTGTACGGAAACATACTTTCACCTATAATTTAGTATTAACACAAGCTTGTGATGACTGGGTGATCAGATATGCCGATTGCTGCCTGCCTGCCGAACTAACGAGCATTGAAAACCCAGAGGTGCAAGACTGGAGTATTAGCGCTGGTCTGAATAATACGAATGGGAACTGTTTTAATGCTCCAGCTTTCGATGCTTTCCCTATACATATGCTATGCCCCGCCACCAACCACTATATTGGGACACAAGTCGCTGATCAAAGTGGTAATATCACCCAAACACTGATTCCTGTTTTAGATTCAAATGGAGATGCGATAAGTTATGTACCTGGTTTGAATGAGGATGACCCTGTTTTCGCAGGAGCGGGGTCTGGGTATATTTCGGACGAATGGCACTACATCGCAAATGGCGCTGGTGCTGATCAATACGGATTAATAGCTTTTCAAGTAGAGCAATTTGACGATGCGGGGAATCTAACTTCTTATGTGCAAACTTATAATTGGATTCAAGTGCTGCCAGCGGGAAACGGCAACTGTGACATAACTCCCGTTACTTATGACGATTTTTACGGGCAAATCGGTGGTATCAACAATCTGACACAGGCTTCCGATTTTCAATTCAATACCTGCCCGTCTAATAGTCCAAGCAGCTTCGAGATTCAAGTTGATTTAGATACCCTGAACAATGGTACACTAAACACTAACTTACAGGACGTCCTTCCCGGGGCCTCTCTCATATTTACGAATAATGCCCCCCTCATCATGCAGATAGAGTGGACGCCTAATGCTGCCTACATAGGTACACACATCATCGCTTTCTCCCTATCTAATGAAAACTGTCCTTATACGATATCCAATACATTCCATATTGAAATAACCGTCAACCCCACCACCTATGCAGGACCCGATTTGGGCTATTGCCCAGGAGGGGATCCTCTTATCGTCGAAATGGAGGGCGGTGATAACTTCACTTGGTCACCCAGCACAGGAGTTACTTTTGTGGAAGCTGATGGCTCTGTGGTCGAATTGAGCCCAAGCTTAACCACAGTATATAATGTAAGTAGCGACTTCGCGGATGGCTGTAGCAATACCGACCAGATCATTGTATTTGTGGTAGAAGATATTGAACTCAGCCTTGAACCGAGTTTCAACATTTGCAAATACGATACTTTGAGTATTGATTTGTTCTCGGAAGGCTTGGACCCGAGTTTTAATTATGCCTTCGAGTGGTTTCCACCGCAAGGGATAAGTGACCCTGCTTCACCAACGCCAAGCTTTTCTCCGGCCAGTACCACGAACTATCAATACACGATTCGGAATCTGGACACGGGCTGTGTCTTAACGGATGAATTACTGATACAAGTAGAAGGAGAAAACAGAGAAATCGTATTCTGTGATGAGGTAATGGAGATTTGTACAGGAGCGAACTACCCGATATACTGGTCGCAAGCACTGCCGTATTGCGGATTAACGGATTCTGATTGTGTTTCTGCGGCAAATTATGCTTGGTCATCAGAATCAACGACGACAAGCTCCTCCACACAAACCTCCCCTTTTAAAGGGAGCATAGAAGAGTCGCGTATACAATACTTGTTTTCTCCTCAATCCAGTGATGAGCGCATAAACTGTAGAGGGGCTTTGATTTCGTACATTTCTTTAGAAATGGCAAATATCAACAGTACCACTGCTTATGAAGAAGTGGAAATTAGATTGGCTTGTTTAGATACTTACGATCCCAGCCAAAGTTTTGACCAATTTTACGAAGGCTTAAATACGGTATATACAGCAACTAACTATAGCCCTTCGGTAGGTTGGAATAACTTCAATTTTCCACAATCGTACAATTACAATGGTGAGGCTTTATTGATAGAATTCTGTGTGCGTAATTCCAACTTGTCAGCTGATGACGCTGTTGTCATTGCGGATGATGGACCCGCTATGCAAAGTCTTTATGCGGTACACTCAAATATCCCTGCTTGTTTTTTAGATGCAGAGGTCACAGCTGTAGAAAGCCCGCATTTAAGACTTGGTTTGTGTGCTCCTGAACTTAGCCCCACAGCAGCGATTAACTGGTCGCCTACAGATAACATTAATCTAACTAATCCGCTGATTCCCTTTGTGTCCGCATCCGCTGAAGATAGTTACACCTTGAGTATAACCGATGGGGATTGTAGTACAGAAGAAAGTATTGAGATAGATGTGTTTAATACTACCCCACCAGCTCCAGCTCCGGGCAATGACAGTAATATTTGTACTGGGGAAATACCCACACTCGCCGTAGGAGGAGCGGACGACCCCGATGACATATATCTTTGGTACACCAACTCTGGTGATGATACCCCCATTTTTACAGGAGATACTTTTCAACCTGACAATATCATCTCAGATACTATTTTTTATGTAGGTGTTTCCGGAACCTGCCCCAGTGATTTAGTAGGCATTATCGTTAATGTTTTTTCTCCCCTTTCAGTGGAACTTACTACCAGTAACGCCACCAGTTGCGGAGGCCTTCAAGGAACGGTCAACATAACAACTATGGGTAGTAGTCCTCCTTATAACTATTCCCTGAATGCTGGTGATTCCTTTCAAACTTTCCCGGGTTTTTATGGGCTAGGGGCTGGTGATTATGAGGTCTTGGTCGCCAGTGCTTGTGATACCCTTGCTACGAGCTTCACTATCACTCAACCCCCTGGGCCTGAATCACCAGTTGTCTCAGAAGATGTTCAATACTGCCTTGGGGAAACGCCAAGCTTTATTACAGCTGAAGGGGATAGCATTCTTTGGTATAGTGATGCGACTTTAAGCACACTGATTGCTAGTGGGAATGAGCTGGAACTTGAACCTATTGATCTATCAATAGGAGATAATCTCTTTTACGCGACTCAAGTAGTTGATGCCTGTGAAAGTCTTCCGAGTATTATTACCATCACGATTAACGACTTACCAATTACCGACTCTTATGCCTTTGACTCGCCCAGTGAGTGTGAGCTGGAAGATGGAGCAATTACTTTCGAAGCCCCACTAAGTGGTTTTACTTATGCTATAGATGGTGGTTTGAATTTCCAATCAAGCCCTGAGTTCACAAGCCTGGGTGCTGGCATTTACCCCTTAGCAATCAGTGATGGACTATGTATTGGATTGGGTGACACAATAGAATTGATCGCTCCTAGCGCCCCTGCGGTTCCTCTTGTAAGCAGTGATGTAAACTATTGCAGCGATGATGTTATCAATGAGCTGATAGCGACACCAGGCTCGGGCGGTGTGATCAGTTGGTATGCGGATGCTACATTAAGCACATTCCTTTCAAGTGGGCTAAGTTTCACCCCTCCTCCAAGTATAGGTGCAAACACCTATTATGTCACTGAAACAATAAATGGCTGTGTGAGTCCTTCTAATAACGTCAACGTCAGCATAAACCCAACACCAGTCATAGTGGATGCCTTTGTAAGTGATGTGAGTGCCTGCGGATTAACTGACGGACAAATTGAAATCCTATTAGCAGCGGGAACTATCGCCCCTGAGTTTTCCATAGATGGAGGTACTACTTACCAAAGCTCAAATATATTCACAGGACTAACAGGCGGTAATTACGATATCCTTATTGTTGAAGGCAACTGTATCGCAGACACAACGAATCTATTCATTGATGC
>JAHDGT010000230.1 GCA_020631675.1 Bacteroidota bacterium | reverse complement strand
TTTCTTAGACCCGAGACATGAGACCCGAGACATGAGATTATCTGCTCGACGTCGATTTTTCATAGGTGAATAAAGCCAGTTTTTATTGCGGGCATGCGCCATTATATGCCCAATAGCGGACATGGGCGGAATGAAGCCCCATCATTCCGCGATTATTTGTGATATTCGCGTTCGCAAATCATACTTACCCATTCATTGAACGCAAACGAATACAATTCTCGCTCTTTTTCGTTCCCCGTTTTAAAATTTTTGCTCAGTAAAGCCAAAGCTAAAACTGCTGCTTTTGCTATGCTCTTGCTATTATCTTGCATGCCACAACTCGCTGCGCAGTCTAGCGTTTCTCATTTCGAAATGAATGAGCAGTGTCAGCTGGCATTTAGTGAGATCATGGCGATGCGGGTGGACTATGCGCAAAACCTGATCGATGAGGAGCGCGGCAATAATGAGGGGAACTTGATCCCGCTTTTATTAGAGGATTATATTGACTTTTTAGTCGTATTCAGTACGGAGAATGAGCAGGTGTTCGAGCAGATCCTAGTACGGAAGGAAGAAAGGCTGCGTTTGATCAAATCTATTGGCGACAAAAAATCACCTTATTACCGATATGCGCAAGCGGAGATATTACTCCACTCTGCGGTGAATCGCTTGAAATTCGAGCAGTATTTCAAATGTTTCATGGAGGTGCGGAAGGCTTACAGATTGTTAGAGGATAATCATGCGGCTTTCCCTGATTTTTACCCGAATTGGAAATCATTGGGTTTGATACATGCTTTGATCGGTACGGTGCCTGATAAATATAAATGGGGGGTGAGCATGCTGGGCATGGATGGCGAGGTGGAACAAGGGCTAAGAGAATTGAGTGCCTTCACAAAGCGATCTAAACAAGAGGGGGGGCTTTTTTACGAAGAGGGACATCCGATCTATATTTTTTTGTTGGTCTTATTAGGGGAGCAGCATGAACAAGCTTGGCACTTGGCGCAGCAATTGCCTACAGATGCTCATCTACTTAACTCTTTTGTAGCGGCGGATGTGGCTTTTCGTACCGGACATACGCCTGAGGCACTTCGGTATTTGCAGGCGCGCCCTCGTACGATGGATTATTTAGCACTGCCTTTGCTGGATTATCTGGAGGGCATCTTTTTGTTGGCGGATCTATCTCCTAATGCGGATGAACCGCTGCTTCGATTTTTAAGAGACTTTGAAGGACAGCATTACATCAAAGATGCGCACTTGAAGCTATCTTGGTTTTACCACCTCAATAATGAGGAAGCACCGAAAAGCAAACACCAAAGGCTGTGTTTGATCGAGGGCGTAGCCGTGATGGATCTGGACAAACAGGCTCAAAAAGAAGTGCGAGATGATCCGAATCCGAATAAAGAATTATTGAAAGCAAGATTATTATTTGATGGGCATTATCTGAATCGCGCGCTTACCGTATTGAAGGGAGTGGATGAGCAGGCTTTGAATACCAACGACCAATTGGAATATACTTATCGCTTGGCGAGGGTGAACGAGGGGCTGGGTAATGAGCAGGCGGCAATAAGTGCATACTTGCGTACGGTCAATACAGAAGGCGAGTCTTTTAGCTACTTCGCCCCTAAGTCTTGTTTGCAGTTGGGCAAGATCCACGAACGAAATGGCAATTACCAAGAGGCGAAAACTTATTTTAACCGCTGTTTCGAGTTTAAAAATTATGAATACGAAAGCAGTATCGAACAGCAAGCGAAGGCAGGATTAAGTCGGATACGCTCTAAACAATAGCCGAATATAGATCCACACAAATATTTGTCTTGACTCTCGACTCTTGTATCTTTAGCAAATCATGTTTAGCAAGAGAAAGGAAAAGGAAAAGAAACAGAAACAGCTGGAACATTGCTTTAACTGCGAGTATAGCTTCGCGGCGCAATCAGAAGGTATGCCCACTAACTTTTGTCCCAGCTGCGGACAAGAGAATACGGATAAGAATGTTTCGCTTTGGGAACTGATCAAAGACGCGGTCGGTAACTTATTCTCTTTAGACTCTAAGCTGTTCTCTAGTATTTTCGGATTAATACTATCTCCTGGAAAGCTAAGCCATGCCTATAATTCCGGACAGCGAGTACGCTATGTGAGTCCGATCAGGTTGTACTTGTTCGCGAGTTTGGTCTACTTTACTTTATTCAGTACCTCTGCTATTGATTTTTTAGAGCCTAATATTCCTAGTGCGGATGAGTTAAGTGTGGAGTTCGGGGACTCCGGGGTATCTATACAGCCCAATAAGACAAAAGAAGAAATAGCCGCTGACGCACTGATCAATCTCGCTCCTAAAGATGATGAGGCATTAGATAGCACTTTTGCCCAAATGGAGGATGAGTTGGGTTTTGATTCTACAAGAAATAGTGAAATGGCCGACGTGAAGCGCATGATTCAATTGGCCAATAAATACCCTCCTGATCAAGCATTGGATAGCCTAAAAGCCGAAAACAACATCATTCTTGAAAGAAGTAGTGATTTTTTGGTCAAGCAAGTGTTGAAACTACAACATGAGGGCGGGGTAGGTATGATGAGGCACTTTTTTAGCAGCTTACCCATTATGATGTTGGTCATGCTGCCCCTCTATGCTTTTATTCTGACGATTCTGTATTTGTTCAGCGGCAGAAAGTACATCGAACACCTGATCTTTCTATTCCACTTACACGCATTGATCTATTTGCTCTTCAGCGTGGTCTTCTTATTGGTGAGAAATGGCGACTATATACAAACCGCATTGCTGTTAATGGTCCCGATCATTTTGATCTATACATTGATGGCCCTTAGGCGAACTTACAAGCAATCGTACTTTATGACCTTCATTAAAATGTTGGGTATCATTATCACCTACCCTATTATGCTACTTTTCGGATTGGTGATCACCTTGGGGACTTCGTTTATGTTCTTTTAGCTCTGTTATTAGTATTTATCGCGAACCATCATATAAGTGCTTGACAATAATCGCTTCAAATGCGGGCGGACACACGGGTTCGCCCCTACAAGTGGGAAAGGCGAAACCTGTACCTCTAAAAGTTCGTGATAAACACTATTCCTCCTGACTGTACTGAAATAAAAACTCTTTATCGGCTTTGGGTAAGCTGTCGTAGCCGTTTTCTTTGATCTTATCCAAAATCGCATCTATGCGCTGTTGCTTCTCCGTACTAGCGATATTCTCTTTCCAGCGATCATAGCCACTATCTATACTTTGATTGTCTTTATAGGTGACTCGTAAATTTGATTTTTCCTTTCTAGGAGCGAAAGCGGTAACCAGCGCGTCCATATTCTTATTGAAGCCCGTAGACCAATCATTGCCTTGCTGCAACTGCCGCATGAACAGATAACCGAACAAAGCACCTCCTAAATGCGCCAAATGCCCGCCCGGATTCACATTATTGATCAGTTGTAATACATCAATGATGATCATCACCAAGGCGATGTACTTGATCTTCACCTCGCCTAAAAACACCAGTTGTAGTGGGTAGTCGGGTTTCAAGGCCACTGTTGCCAGCATGATCGCCATGACCGCACCCGAAGAGCCCAACATAATGGCTAAAGATAACTGCTCGAAGTCAATGAAACTCGGGAATACATAAGGGCTGAGATTGTAAACCAAGATGAAGAAAAACGCCCCGGCCAGCCCTCCTAAAACATACAAGGGCAGAATACGCCTGTCATTGATGAAGGTAGACAGTATATTACCGAACACATACAGCACGATCATATTGAACAACAAGTGAAATAAGTTCACTTGTAAGAACATATAGCTGATCAAACTCCAAGGCTTCCAAACCAAGTCCTTGATACTTGCCGATACCATGAACCAATTAAGTGCCTTAGTGTAAAACGGACTCTCCATACCCGCATTCGCTACTGTGGCGATGATCCAGGCTAGTAAGGTAAAGACATAAATACCCACATTGATCATGATCAATCGGGTAACCATTCCTCCGTGGTTCCATTGAAAACGGAGGCTGTCTGATAAAGATTCTCTACCGTAAAGCGTAGACATGAATGCGATGAGTTAATATTTAAGTTAGGTCTTTTTTTAGACCCATTTATCGGCGACTGTCACAAGGGTGACTCGGAAATCAACGCCATACCCCACTTCGTGAGATCCAAAGCTTGATGAGTAGAAAGCCCATGATCATCCCGCCCAGATGTGCGAAGTGCGCGACATTATCACTCGGATTGTTCTGAGATGCCATGAACAGTTCCGCGGCACCATACAAGAGTACAAAGTACTTGGCTTTCATCGGTATGATGAAATTAACATAGATCATTCTATCAGGGTACATCATACCATAGGCAAGTAAGAGCCCGAATACCGCACCACTTGCTCCTACAGCGATAGATGGTGAGCCGGTCACATAACCCATCACCAAGTGGAGGGCGGCAGCACCTAAACCACAAAGTAGATAGTACATCAAAAACTTCTGTGCGCCCCAAACTCGTTCAATCGAAGCCCCGAAGATCCAAACCCCGAACATATTGAAAAAGATATGTCCGAAACCGCCGTGCAAGAACATATGTGTTACCAGCTGGTAACCATAGAAACCTTCACTGCCAATGCTGTGTAAGCCACCATAGTAATTCAAGAATATACCTTGTCCTTCTAAAGCCAAAGTGGCTAAAAACGCCAGTACATTTACAATGAGTAGGTTCTTAACTATATCCGTTAAAGGGGGCATATAGATTGATTTTGATTTTTGTTAGATCAAGTAAAGCGCGCTTCGATATCTTCCATACCATAGGTCACCAAAGTAGGCTTGCCATCAGGCGCGTAATAAGGCTGTTCACAAGCGAACAAACGGTCGATCAGCTCGCGCATCTCTATTTCGCTGAGCTTCTGCCCTTTTTTAATGGAATGGCTGCGTGCCATAGCACGAGCAATATGTGTGCGCTTATCCAGCTTCAACTCGCCCAATTGCGATTTATACTGCTCTAAGAGCTGCTCGATATGTGCTTCCTCCTCCCCATTCGACCCGCTATTCGCTAAGTCGCTGGGGATACCATGCAACACAAAAGTATTTTGCCCGAACTCCTGTAGATCGTAACCCAAAGCATTGATGTCAGACAAAACCTCTTTCAACAAACGAGCATCCGCGCTCGGAAGTTCGATGGTTTGTGGAAATAACAATTGTTGAGTGCTAACAGCCGCCTGCTCTAAGTTTTTTTGATACTGCTCGAACAAAATGCGTTCATGTGCCGACTGCTGGTCCAACAAAATGAAACCGGAGCGAATCGGTGTCAGTATATAACGCTCGTGCAATTGAAACGGACGATGATTGTTTTCTTGTTCGATCTTGCCCAAACTTGGCGGATCTACCGATTTCCTGTTGATTTCACTCTGTACCGTGATCGTAGTAGGGTTGTTTGCTGCTATAGCTGGCAAAATCTCCCCGGTTTCCGGGTCTACTATGATCTCAGACCCATCTACCGACTGTTCCTCTTTTGGGAAATCAATATCAGCGGTTTTGTATAAATTCTCCCAGCCCTTGGGCACCTGCTTAGCCTTATTTCTCTGGTCGCTACCTGAAGCACCTCCGCTACTACCACTGCCACCGCCCGTCTTCTTCGGATTTGATGAGGGAGAACCACCTCTCGAAGCACCCATCTGCCCGAAACCACTGAATCCCGGAATCGTAATATTCACATCATTATCAAAATCCAAGGTAGGCGTAACGCTATGCGCGCCCAAAGCCCGTTTCACAGCCGCTTCCAAAAAGCGGAACACCACCCGCTCATCATCAAACTTGATCTCTTGCTTGGTCGGGTGTACGTTCACATCAATTCGCGTAGGGTCAATATCCATGAAGATCACGTACAAAGGGTAAGTCTTCTGCGGCAGCAATTCCTCATAGGCATTCATTACCGCCTTGTTCAAATAGCCACTCTTAATAAAGCGTTCATTCACAAAGAAAAATTGCTCCCCTCGTGTTCTGCGCGCGAATTCAGGCTTGCCCACAAAGCCATAAATACGCAGAAAATCAGCACTCACCTCAACAGGCACTAAACGCTCATTAAAGGTTTTCCCAAAAGCTTGCACCACCCGCTTGCGCAAAGGCGCAGCAGGCAAATGATACACCTCCACCCCATTATTGTGCAGCGTAAAATAAGTAGCCGGATTAGCCAAAGCGATCCGCAAAAACTCGTCTACTATATGACGCGTTTCCACCGCATTGCTCTTCAAAAAATTTCTGCGAACAGGTATATTGTAAAAAAGATCTTTAACTGCTATCGAAGTTCCCTCCGCGCACTGGCAGGCCTCCTGAGACTTCACTTCACTCCCCTCAATATTGATCTGCGTACCAATATCCTCGCCCTTCTGTCGGGTCTTCAACTCCACTCGGGCAACCGCGGCAATACTCGCCAAAGCCTCCCCTCTGAACCCGAAAGTGTCGATCGCGAATAGATCCTCCGCCTTGCGGATCTTGCTCGTGGCATGCCGCTCAAAACTCAAGCGCGCGTCCGTATCACTCATCCCCTTGCCATTGTCCACGATCTGTATCAAGCTGCGCCCGGCATCCTTAATGATCACCTGCACCTTCGTACTGCCCGCGTCAATGGCATTCTCCATCAATTCCTTTACCGCCGAAGCAGGGCGCTGCACCACCTCACCAGCCGCGATCTGGTCAGCAATACTGTCTGGCAATAATTGAATGACGTTATCTCTCATAAATACAAAATTCAAAATCGTAGGGACGATCCCTTGTGGTCGCCCGATCTAAATCAAATCAAAAAATCAGCCCGCCTGATTCATTTTTCTCACAAATAAAATCAGCAACATCAAAATCCCCGCAAAACTATAAGTCATATCTACCTTACCAATCAGATACAGTGCACAAAGACTCAACATGGCCACCAACATCAATATACGCTGCATCTGCCCACTGCCCCGTGCCACTCTACTCGTATACGGCATACCCGCATCCTGTCTGAACGCACCGCCAATGGTATTATTCCTCCTGCGCTGATCAAAAAACGCACCCCGCTCCATGCGCAAACGCTCCTCCCGTTCAAACTCCCGCTGCGCCTGCTCCTCCTTTTCCTCATCCCAGTACAAAGGCTTATAGTTGAACTTTTTGTTCTCCGGCACTCTGAACATTCTAGATCTGAACTTACTCATAATGGTCTGTTTTTT
>JAHDGT010000229.1:1858-7159 GCA_020631675.1 Bacteroidota bacterium | reverse complement strand
TACCGAGCTGATCGCTAATCTGATGGAAAATGAGAACTTCCGCCAGACTTATGTGAGCCGATACGCTGATCTGAATAACACTTTCTTTTCCTGTGATTATATGATAGAGCTGCTGAATGAAATGGTGGCGAGAATAGCCCCTGAAATGCCTCAACAAATAGCAAGATGGGGAGGATCCATGACAGAGTGGGAAGATCATGTACAAGAAGTGAGAGACTTCATTCTAACTCGCTGTGAGTTTGTCGCAGAAGAAGGTTTGGTGGATTGCTATGAATTAGATGGTCCTTATGATATTACCATTTTAGTAGAACCTGAAGGAGCAGGCTATGTCACTTACAATGGCATCCAGATCGACGAATACCCTTATAACTTTGTTTATTATGGTGGTATAGATTTAGAATTAGAGGCAACGCCTACTTCTGCTTTCGTTTTAGACTTCGACTACTGGAGTGCGGATAATAACGACTTTGACCCTAATAGCGGTTATGCGCAAGTCACGCTGGATCTAACAGACAATGACACCATCATTGCCCACTTCGCACCGCCTACCTACCCTATTTTTGTTCAGGTTGAGCCAGCTGGTGCTGGTTTGGTTGACTATAATACTTTTATTAGTCCGGTATACCCCTACAGTACGAACCAACAGCAAGGTACGATCGTCAATTTAGAAGCTTTGGCGGAAGACGGCTACGAGTTCGACTATTGGGGAGCCTATGAACATACATTTGACAATGACCCGACTAGTGTAACAAACAGCTTTGAAGTACTGACGCAAGACACGATCACGGCTTACTTCACACCTGTATTGGATCCTGTTCTTGTTGTTCAAGTTGACCCACCTTTATCAGGAGAGGTGACTATTAATGGCGTATTAGCAAGTCCACTACCGTGGAATGCGACCTATACCTCTGATGAATTACTGGAGGCGGCGGCTACACCACTTACTGGTTATGACTTTGTAGGATGGACTTTACAAAATCACAGCTTATCTCCTAGTGCTTACGATGCCATCGCAAGCTTCACCATTGAAATGGATGACACATTAACAGCACTATTCGAGATTCAGTCTTTCGATATTACGATCACCGTAGAGGAAGATGCTGGCGGTTTAGTCTACTATAATGGGGAAGCGGTTACAGAAACCACTACCATCACAGTGAATTATGGTGACGAGATCAGCTTCAGTGCGGATGCTGATGATAATTATGTATTCGGCGGTTGGTCTACTGGTGAATCCGGAACGGATCTGAGCATTACTGTCACAGAGAATGCGACCATCTCCGCAAGCTTCATTAACAACTTAGATTGTACACCTGTTGTACCAACCGGTTTCTCTCCGAATGCGGACGGGCATAATGATACTTTTGGCGTATTATCCCGTTGTGAAATGCTCAATTTTGATTTGAAGATCTTCGACCGTTGGGGTGCGAAGGTATTTAGTACAAATGACCCTACTGTAGTATGGGATGGAACGAAACAAGATCTTGGTGCTTATGTTTGGGTGCTTTCTTATGAGGCAGAAGAAGGCGGGCAAATGAAGAGTTTCTTTGAGAAGGGGAGCGTAACTTTATTGAGGTAATAAGATTATTAAAGTCTTGAAAAGAAATCAAATCAGACTTGAGACTCGAGACTTGAGACCCGAGACGAGAGACATTGTACTGACGCTGTAATAGGTACTTTGAAGTTAGGGTACGGTAACTTTTTATTTATCACTTATTAAAAAGGGTCGCATGAATTTATCATGCGACCCTTTTTTAATAATGAGGCAATTTACTGGGCTTAGGCCAATAAATCACTATCCACTTGTTTTTGGTAAAAGATCAATTCTCCTTCGATTGCATCTACCGTCATGGTTCTATCCTTGCCGAAGTCGCCTTTTAAAACTTGCTTTGAAAGTTCATTGACCACCTCTCGCTGAATTAAACGCTTTAATGGTCGAGCGCCCAATTGGGCATCATAGCCGTATTCCGCCAACCATTGTACTGCTTCCTCTGTAAAGTGGAGTTCTAAGCCCTGTTGTTTCAAGCGATCAGCTAGAAGTCGCAATTGTATCGCGACGATTTTACCGATTTCCTTTCTCAATAAAGGCTTGAAAAGAATCACTTCATCTATACGGTTAAAAAACTCTGGTCGTAGCTTCACCGTCAATTCATTCAAGGCCAGATCTTGTGCTTTTCTAAAAGCAACGCGCCACTCTTGGATCGGACTGTCGCTATTTAGTTCCGCGAATTGCGCTTGAATCAGCTCAGATCCAATATTGGAGGTCATGATAATGATCGTATTCTTGAAATTGACCGTTCTTCCCTTGCTATCCGTCAAGCGGCCATCGTCTAATACCTGTAAAAGGGTATTGAGCACATCAGGGTGTGCCTTTTCGATTTCATCTAAAAGCACGACAGAATAAGGCTTTACTCTAACCGCTTCGGTCAGTTGTCCGCCCTCATCAAACCCCACATAGCCTGGAGGCGCACCGATCAAACGAGAAACACTGCTCTTCTCTTGGTATTCACTCATGTCAATTCTGACCAGTGCCTCTTCATCATTGAACAGAAAATCCGCTAAGGTTCTTGCCAGTTCCGTTTTTCCGATACCTGTTGTACCTAAGAAGAAGAAAGAACCTATCGGGCGTTTGGGATCACTTAAGCCAGAACGAGAACGACGGATCGCATCAGCAACCGCACGAATCGCTCTTTTTTGTCCGACCACCCGTTTCCCTAGCTCTTGTTCCAAGCGAAGCAGCTTTTGGCGTTCCCCTTCGAGTATACGATCAACAGGAATATTCGTCCATTTGGCAACTATGCTCGCAATGTCTTCGGCGGAAACATCTTTTTTAATGATGCGCTCTTGACCTAAGGCTTGCAATTGCTCCTCTAAATCAGCGATCAATTCTTCAGCTGCTTTTATTTTCCCATAGCGCAATTCCGCTACCGCGCCATAGTCGTTCACCCTTTCCGCCTGTTCTGCTTCCAGTTTGAACGCTTCAATTTCCTTCTTTTGGGTTTGAATACCTTCTACCAGCTCTTTTTCACTTTTCCACTTGGCGGAAAAAGCATCATGTTCTTCTTGTAAAGTGGCCAATTGCTCATTGATCGCATCCACTTTGTAGGCATCTTCCTCTCTGATCAAAGCCGCTTTTTCAATTTCCAGCTGTCTGATCTGGCGGCGAATGCTATCCAAGCCTTCGGGGATAGAATCTATTTCCAAACGCAGCTTAGCCGCAGCCTCATCAATCAAATCGATGGCCTTATCGGGTAAGAATCTATCAGTGATATATCGGTCACTCAATTCAACAGCGGTTATGATAGCCGTATCTCGGATCTTTACTTTATGGTGGGTTTCATAGCGATCTTTCAAACCACGTAGAATGGCTACACTATCTGCTAAAGTGGGCTCATCAATGATCACTTTTTGGAAACGTCTGACCAGTGCTCTATCTCTTTCAAAATACTTTTGGTATTCTTTTAGCGTAGTAGCACCAATAGCATGTAGCTCGCCACGCGCTAGAGCGGGTTTTAAAATATTGGCCGCATCTAAAGCACCACCTTCTGTCGCTCCTGCCCCGACAATGGTATGGATTTCATCAATGAACAGTATGATTCGTCCTTCGGACTTACTCACCTCTTTGATCACCGCTTTTAAGCGTTGCTCGAATTCCCCTCTGTACTTAGCCCCTGCCATCATCGCACCCAGATCCAAGGCGTACACCTTCTTATTCTTAAGGTTTTCAGGCACTTCATTATTAACAATTCGGTGGGCGATTCCTTCCGCGATCGCGGTTTTACCTACACCGGGCTCGCCTACTAAAATAGGATTGTTTTTCGTTCTGCGGGATAAAATGTGCAGTACTCTTCTGATTTCTTCATCCCTACCAATTACGGGATCCAGCTTACCATCTATTGCTCGTTGATTTAGATCGTGGGCATACTTCTCAAGAGCGCGTAAAGTGGCTTGGCTTTCCGCGTCGGTGATCTTCTCATCTCCGCGCAATTCTTTAAGGGCTTTGCTCAAGCCGTCTTTAGTGACACCTTCCTCTTTCAATAAGCTGGTCGCATCACCACCTACATCCAATATAGATAGCAACAAATGCTCTTGTGCTACGAACTCGTCTTTATTCTCCTTCGCGATATTCTGGGCTTTAAACACCACTTGATTGCCCTTGGGTGTGAGGTACTGTTGGGATACCTCAGGCATTTTGGGTTGTTTGTCTAAAGCGGTTTCTAAACGCTTTTTGAATAGGGGTAAATTGACCCCATTCTTTTTTAACAGATAAGGAATCACTTCCCCCTCCACGGTCAAAAGCGAGTGCAGTACGTGTAGTGGAGTAATGGCTTGATTGTTTCTATTGAAAGCCAATCCTTGTGCCCCAGCTAAAGTCTCTTGCGCTTTGATGGTGAAATTCTGAAAATTCATATAGTCGGTTAAATCTATTATCTCAAATAAAGAGGAATGGGTCTGATCCCCCATTCCTCCTATCTGTCCGTTTCCGAGCGAACATCTATGGCTTCTTATTCAATTCTCATGCCTTTAAGCAAAATAAGCAATTTCGTCAGTTAATCGCTTCATTATCACCAACTTCCGCAGTGTATCACTTACATTTTGGCAGCTTATTTCGTTTTTTTATGACAAAATGATAGTTGTTTTTTCAACAATTTTAGTTGCTACAAATTATACTCTCGTACCTTGTGCAACCTAATATAAATGCATGCTTCAAATTTTATCCACCTATAAAAAGGTCAACAAAAATGTACTCTACTTGATCCTGGCGAATATGTGCCTACAGCTGATCAATGCGGCTTTCTTTTTGACATTGAATATTTACATGGCCCAGATGGGCTATACGGATGAAGAGATCGGGCAGTACATCGCTTATCGATTCATGGCGGTTTTTTGCTTCGCCATACCTTATGGCATGTTCATCAGAGGAAGGAAGTTGCGTCCTTTCTTCATGACCTCTGCTATTAGTTTGCCATTGGTTTCTTTAATGATCGTTAAAGCGGTCAGTGAAAAATGGGATGCCTTGCTCATACCCTCTTTAATGATCTGGGGTGTTTGTTTCAGTGCTATGTTCATTACAATCATCCCTTACATACTTAGAAATGCGGATCCTGATACGCATACAGAATCCATCACTTTAAGCTCTGTATCCTGGAGCAGTGGTGTGGTCATTACAGGGCTACTCATTTTTCTCTTGAAAAGCATTTCGCCAAGCTTATTTGAAGATAAATTAGTGCTGCAAATATTCTGTTGTTTAGGGGCCTTAGCCTCCTTTTTCGTTTGGAAGATGAGTAGTCATGAAAACCT
>JAHDGT010000229.1:0-1758 GCA_020631675.1 Bacteroidota bacterium | reverse complement strand
ATGTATTCGGGTTCAGCTCTGGACAGTTTTCACTGCTGGGTTCAGTAACGGCATTCTTTGTGGCCTCAGCAGCATTATTCGTTCCCAGCATTAAAAATAGACTGGGCTATGAAGCCATTACCCTCACCCAATCTTTATCCATCCTTTGTCTGGTTTTATTGGGCACTTCACAATTCATCAGTGATTGGTCGTTCGCTTTCGGTTTAGGTCTGGCTATTGTCTGCTTTATTGCCCGACAGCCCTTAATGAACTTGGCTAACCCCTTGACCAGTGAGATGAGCATGTATTATGTGGGCAAAAGAAATCAGGAGATCGTTAGTGCGATCAACTCTTCAGTATGGAGTGGCAGTTGGTTCATCAGTGCGCAGTTCTTTAGTTGGGCACGCTCTTGGGATCTGGCTTATGCTTATATCTTTTATATCACCGCTGCTTTTTACAGCTGCGCTGTAGTCGTTTATTTCTTCTTAATTTTAGAATTCAGAAAACGAGAAAGAGAAGGATTAATCGTTGTGTGACTAAAGTGATTTAATCTTTTTTCATGTTGCTTGTTTTTGCTGACCACAAAGAACCAAGAACACGAAGGACACTAAGATTTTTTGTAACTACTTAGGTCTGACAATTTTGACTAATTCTGTTACTTGATGCAAGAACTTATTCAGAAAATTAAGCAATGTCAGATCTGTCAAGGTCATTTGCCCTTAGGTCCTAATCCAGTATTCACTGCAAGTACGAAAAGCAAGCTGGTGATCATAGGTCAAGCGCCCGGGCGTATTGTTCACCAGACAGGCATTCCCTGGAATGATAAAAGTGGAGACCGACTCAGGGATTGGCTGGATATGGACCGTTCTACTTTTTACGATACGAACAAGGTAGCACTTGTGCCTATGGGCTTCTGCTATCCGGGTACGGGAAAATCCGGCGACTTACCTCCTAGAAAAGAATGCGCTCCTGAATGGCATGAACTGCTATTTGAGCAAATGCCTGACGTGCAATTGACTTTATTGGTTGGTGCTTATGCGCAACGCTATTATTTGCAGAAAAAACGATTAAAAACCTTAACCGAAACCGTAGAGAATTTCAACGCTTATTTACCTCAATTCTTTGTGTTGCCTCACCCCTCTCCTCGCAATAACATTTGGTTGAAGAAAAACCCTTGGTTTGAAAGGGATCTGGTACCGGAGCTGAAGGCGATCGTGAAGGCAATGCAGCTATGAGCTTTTATTGCGGGTAGCTGCCCTGAAAGAAAACCCTCCTATTCAAGACAATTTAGTGTTTTTCATTTGTTTGCATTGCCAAATGCTCGTAATTTTATACGTTCCCGAATACTTCATGTTTCTATACCTATACTTCTACAAATGTTGAAATCACTACTATACAAAAGCGCATTGCTTTTGTTGTTCATTACGACTTCCTTTTCACTCGGTAAAGCTCAGTCCAGCTTGGAGCTTGTTGGGCAATTGACTTATGATCAAGACTTGAGCGATATCTGGGGCTTCACTTTTCAGGGCACGGAATATGCTTTGGTGGGACTTAATGCAGGTACCTCGATCGTTAGTTTGAGTGATCATGCCAACCCTGAAGAACTATTTTACATTGGAGGTGCCAGTACGATGTGGCGAGACATGAAGTGGTACAACAACTTCGCTTATGTGACCAACGAAGGCGGTGGCGGTATGCTGATCATTGATTGCAGTATGTTGCCCACCAGCATGGAGTATTATTGGTGGGACGGCTCGGATGATGAGAATTATACGGGTT
>JAHDGT010000228.1 GCA_020631675.1 Bacteroidota bacterium | reverse complement strand
CAAGCCCCTTTTTTTATTGGAATCTTTTTTTTAAGTACTTGGACAAAAGTAAGCGTATGGTGTTGGCAACAGAAATACCTCAGCGTCAGCACGAAATCTTATGTCTTGTTACTTACCTGACCATATTATAGAACTGTAATTCAGATTCATTCAACATGAATAAATTTCCTTTCTCTAATCGCACATCGATCAAGCCTCGTGATTTAGGAATCGGAATGCTTTCTGGTTCTCTAGTGAAAGCATCATAGATGTGCACATAGCCTTCGTGGAAATAAACGATTTTATTATTCACCACTTGAAACTGCCCAATATCTTCTTTAAAGAAAGTGCTATTAGAGATGGAGGTATAGTAAGTGCCGAACATATCAAAAACCATCACTCCTAAGTCGGGTACATTCATATAGATCATGTTCCCTCTTTCAACCATATAGCTGGGTGTGATCTCCATACCCAATAATTCTACTATTGAAAGGCTTTCGTGAATGATCTCGTAAGAGTCGGTGATCTTTTTCAGCTTATTATCCGCTTGATCAAAGATCCACATGTAGTTGTCATGAGACATACAAGCCGCGGAAACTTCATTAATACCCACACTGGATAGCTTATACGACCGCTTCACATTGAGGCGCATATCAGTTGTTACCACCCTGGCTTGGTCCTTAAAAAAGATCAGCACATTAAATGGTGCTGTCGCATCCACATGACTGATCTGTCCGAATTTACTATCGCTGAATCGTGCTACCAGAGTACCTGTGCTATCGTACTTCATAACTTGGTTATTCTTAGTAACCACATAAGCGTTTTTCATGAAGTCAGTCGTCAACAAGGCCGCTTTCATGGGCACACTACCCGTTAAACGGTAGTCTTTACCCCCATCTTTATCAACGGTCATTTCGGGAGCAGACTCCGCAAAGCAGTAGAAAGCACTGCCGGTCGTGTTGATCAGGGTACTAATACCCAGCATGCAAATGCTAAGTGTCAGTAGGCGTATTTTCGGGGAAAGTTTGAAGTTCAAGCGTGTTACCATCGTAAATCGCATAGGTATTGTATTTGATCCAGTCTCCTAAGTTCACATAACGGCTATGTTCATTCAGTTCAACTGTTAAAGGCAAATGTCTGTGACCGAATACAAAGTAGTCGATCGCTTCGGTTTCTAATTTTCGGCGGGCATATTGTACCAGCCATTCTTGTTCGTTACCCAAAAAGCGGGCGTCGTGCTCTCCATTGACCAGACGACTTCTTCTTGATAAGTAGCTACCTAATCCTACCGCCCAATCGGGAGGCATGGATCGAAGAAGAAATTGGCAGAGCTTACTGGTAAAAAAATATCGTTTCAATATTTTATAGCCCGTATCTCCTGGTCCTAAGCCATCTCCATGACCGATCATGAATTGCTTGCCACCAATTTTTGTTCTTAGAGGTTGGGTATGCACCTGCATACCGATCTCCTCTTTAAAATAGTCGATAACCCAAAGGTCATGGTTGCCTGTGAAAAAATGTACAGGCAAACCATCGTCACACAGTTCGGCAAGCTTTCCGAGTACTCTTACAAAACCCCTGGGCACAACCCGCTTATACTCCAACCAAAAGTCGAAAAGGTCACCCACTATATACAGCTCCGTAGCGTTCGGACGCACTACTTCATTGAGCCAGCGTACAAAAAGCTTTTCTCGCTCTAAGCTAGAGGCAGCATCCGGAGCACCCAAATGCAGATCAGAGGCAAAATAAATGCGAACAGCTTCCAAGCTAAGAGTTAGGTCAATGAACAATTCGACGGCAAAGATAACGAACCAAACGCATCAAGCATTGAAGCTACATCTACAGTATGACTAATAAACTATAGAAAGATTAATTTTGTCTGGTATAAACTTCCTTATTCCGATGCATCGATACAACTGGATACTTTTCGATTTAGACAATACGCTGATTGACTTCAGTAAAGCCTCTGTCAGTGCTTTTAACGATTTGTTGACTCATTTCCGTGTAGACGAGGGGGATGCCGCTTATTTATACCAGTTATTTAATAAGGGCAACAAGCAGCTCTGGCAGCAACTAGAAGAAAATAAAATCTCTTTGGATCTTTTACGCTTAGAGCGTTTCAAGTTGTTTCTGAATGAGATCACCCACCCCAGTGCCAATGACCCTGCCCTTCAGCTAGAATGGCATGCGAAGTATATGGAGGGGATCATCAAGTATACTACTGTCATAGCGGATACTATTCCTTTACTAGAAAGTTTATTGTCAAGAGGAATAAAGTTAGCTGCCGTTACCAATGGTCTAAAAGAAGCACAACGTCCTCGTCTTATCAAGACAAAGCTGTATCACTATTTCGATGCCATTGTGGTAAGCGATGAGATCGGATACGCCAAACCCCATCTTGATTTCTTTCACCACACCTTCCAAGAAATAGGGCAACCACAGAAGTCGGAAGTTTTGATTGTCGGAGACAGCTTAGCTTCAGATATTGCCGGCGGAAATCAATTCGGCATAGACACTTGTTGGTACAACCCCAAGCAAAATCCAATAACGAAAGAGCATGCCCAGCCAAAGTATAATATTTCCAAATTGGAAGAGCTTTGGGAGTGCATATACACTTTTTAAACTAGCGCAGTACCTCTTAAGTACCGAACAGCAAATCATTGTCGACCCCAAACCAATCTATGCTCATTATGAAACATCTTCTTATCCATTTTCTTTTCGTGTTGGTGAGTTTCGGGGCTGTCGGGTGCGGAAATAGTAATTTGATTCAGAAACAGTTCGCAGAAACAACAACGAAAGTATTCCCACAAGACTGGACTGGCACATGGTCCGGAGATTTACTGATAAAGGGGCCAAGACAAAAAGCCTCTAAAGTAAAGATGCTACTTAAAATAGCAGCTTTAGAAGGGAAGGATGCGTGGCAATGGTCTATCACTTATACAGACAAGGAGGGCACAAAAGATATTCGCAATTATGAAATATACGAGCGAGACAAGGGAATAGGACAGTATGTCATAGACGAGAAAAACTCTATTTTACTAGAAGCTTTCTTAGCAGGCGATGTGCTTATGAGTCGCTTTGAAGTATCAGGCAGTCTATTGCTCGTTACTTATCAGTATATGGATGAGGTGATTCTATATGAAATGATCTCAGGAAAAGTAGAGGACACCTATAAAAGTGGCGGATTAGGAGACGCACCAACTGTTTATTCTTATGATCTGCCTGTACATCAGACCGCTGTACTGAAACGAGTACGTTAGTTAAGTATCAGTTTCGTTTTTTGTGCGGCTTCAATATCCGTACGATCCATTAACCAGGGGCGAAGTTTTCCTTTATTAAATAAGGGCGCTTGATCGGCATAATGTGGACTCATGATGTTTCCGGATTGCCCAGTGGGTAACACCCCTTTAGAATTGCGCATATCAGAAAAGTCTATTAGAATACGCATAGCAGGACCATAAAGGGTTTCAAAGCGGTTTTCAGCGGTTAAAGAGAAGCCTTGTACATTAAGCACCCCATTTCCTCCGGACATTGGAAAAGGACCAACATTAAATATTTTATCTAAAGGCTTCACCTCACCCAAGGGGTGATTGTGCGTTAAGAAATGAATTTTATTCCAGGTCCATTGTTTTGTGTCTTTACCAAACGCTTCTTCTAATTCAGACTTGGTTTTCTTGAGTGCCGAGATAAAAATATCAGTACGTTTTTCCTTCACATCAGTGGTTTCAACATTGTCCCACCATACACTTTCCTCATTTGGGATCAACTTGCCCAGCGTTCGTTTTTGCATATAGGTAGTTAAGAAAACCGTGAATGCCTCCTCTCCTATTTCATCCGCCATGCTATCATGCAGGATGTGGTAAAGAAGTTTATTGAAAACCGTAGGAGCCGTTGCTCCCAAGCCATGCCTTCCGTCCCAATTTAATAGGTTCATGATGATGGGAGAATATTCATCTGGTATTTCTCGACCTATAGCCGTTAAAATCTCTTGTGTTAGTTGTACGTATTCTTGCGCACGATCATCGAAGAACATCCGCTCCATATCGGCCGGGTTTAATTTTGCTTTGCGATCAATCATCTCTTTGATCCGCTTTGCTCTGCTTCCCGGGAAATAGTAGCCCGGGTATAGGCTACCGTCGGTCGACTCGTTCTGTGTATTCGCGGATAATACATAACCGACACTTGGGTTTTCGACCTGTGGGTTATGGGAAAAGTCATGCCAGCCCTGCATCTCATCTTTTCCGCTTGCGCCATCTAGGAAAAGTTTACTGTCGGCATGTGCGGGGCGGCGATTTAGTTTAGCAGCAGCCCACCATGCGATATTACCTTTCGCGTCTCCGTACATGACATTAAGTCCTGGCGCATTGATCGTTTTAACCGCTGATTTCACTGCTTCAAAGCTGGTCGCATGTCCGATTTGGTATAAAGCCTCTAATGAGTTATTCGGCAGATGCAAGTAGCTCCACCACACACTGACCGGCTCCACTGACTTCACCTCTGGGATAACCGAATTTATGATGGGTCCATGTCGACTTTCATTGATGATGATGAGCGTGTCATTTTGCCCTTTCACCCGAATCCGTTCTTGGCGACTATCCATTGCTTTCCATTGGTCGTTCACCCAGACTAAGTTCGGTTCATCCGGCTTGGCCCGCTCTATGTAGAAGTCTAAGTCGTCATTTTCGAACATGGTCAGACCAACTGCCATCTCATTATTGTTACCGATCACACCGAAGGGCAGCCCAGCTAGGTGTAAGCCATGAAATTGAAAACCCGGGCAATTCAGATGCGCTTCATACCAGACAGCAGGCTGTGAATACATGATGTGGGTATCATTACATAAAATCACTTGCCCACTCTCTGTTTTATCCGGGCCGATCACCCAGCTATTGCTACCGATCAATAAGGGAACTGGTAATTGATCTACTATAGCGGACACTCGCTCTGCTATTTTACTTAAATCTTTTCGCTCTGTTTCTTCTCCTTTCTCTACTTCTTGGTGATTTATGGTGTTTCCATTCACTTTCATAGATGGAAGGGAGGTATTTAATTCCGTTTTATGCTCTGAGTTATTATCTGCTTTATCCTTGTCAGGATAGATACTTGGGTTAATGTAATTCCCTTCCACATAGTGAGGTCCGATCTCTTCAAAGTAAGCTGGACCTAGCTTACGATGGATATCTTCTAACAAAGGATCCGTGCGAAAGCCTGCTGCAAAGCCAAAAGCCAAATAGCCGGACACCAAATACATATCCTCCTCAACAAATGTAGAAGGTTGAATGCCCATAATTGAGAACTCGATGGGTAGTTTGCCTTTATCGATAAACTGATTGATGCCTTTCAGATAAGCCTCCGCGGCTTTTTTATAGGGAGAGGCTGCCGAGGCTTTAAACTGTGCAGCACTTTCATGGGCTTTCTTGGCTATACCGAGCGTACGGAAAAAAGCATCTGTTTCTACAAAATCGGGACCGACGATCTCTGCCATTTGTCCACTGGCTACTCTACGAATCATTTCCATTTGAAACAAGCGATCCTGCGCATGTACAAAGCCCAAGGCTAAGTATAGGTCGGTTTCATTTTCGGCGTAGATATGAGGTATGCCATATTGATCATAAATCACCTCCACTTGAGCTGAAAGGCCTTCAATATCCAATGTTCCACTGTACTGGGGTGCGCTTGTGCGCAGGTACATATAGCCAGCCCCTGCCAATATTAACAGCAGCACTAAGAGAAACAATACTATTCGGATCAAAGTCTTCATGTGGCTAAGCAGCTATTAGAGTAATGCCGAGAAATAAACCCGCATTTATCAGTAACAAAACAAGTGGCCAGATCCAGCCAGGATTCAATATATCTTCCTTCACATAGTCATCCGCAGCAGCTGATAGTCGGCTGGCGAAATCTTTTTCATTGCTTTCATTCGACAGGTCGACTTCCTGACTGATTTTATCTACTATGTCGGCAAAGGGTACAAAGCGTTTGAGCAGGCTCATCACCCCTCTGAAAACAAAAGGCATTCCGTCCAGTTTATCAAAAAAGTTAGTGGCCAATTGAAGTAGGTGTCCATTTTCTGCCTCATCTTCTTTTCCATTCGTTTCGGTTTCCGACTTTTCTTTGAAACGGACAAATCTATTGGTCGTGTAGCGGAACAACTTTTCCTTTTGATCTGAATATACATGCCGTGCCGTGCTCCATATGCTGTGCCGATAGCCAAGAACAAGATAAAGCACCGGAAATACCAAAAGGAACAAAACCGAAATAACAAAGGAAAAAGAACAAGCAGTTGTCTTAGCCACCATGTGCACATCCGGATCAGATGTATTGCATAGATCGGGCAGATTCCACCACAAAACTACATTCAACAGCAAGCCGAAGATAAAGAAAAATAGTACCCGACTTACAGCTATCCAGGTAACTCCCGCCGCAAATTTGATAAGACTACTGATATACGACATTAGCTCTTTTTTTACAGGATTAAAGTACTGCGATAAAAGTACTTATGAACGTTCTAATATAAAGAAACCTAGGTTCAGATACAGTCTATTTACTTAACATTAGTTATTTACAATGAAATATGCTATCAGGTACGAGTTTTTTGCTGTTGTCTGTGCAGTTTTTGTGACTTTTCTAATAAAATTGGGTTCTTAATTGTGTTTCAATAATGATTCATTACCTCACCAAAAGATATTTTTGAAGATGATCAAAGAATTTAAGGAATTTATCATGCGCGGCAATGTGCTGGAATTAGCCGTTGCTGTAATTATCGCGGGCGCGTTCGGTAAGATCGTTGCTTCATTTGTTGCTGATGTGATCATGCCTCCGATCGGCGTGGCTTTAGGCGGTGTTAACTTTTCTGACCTGCAATTCATTATCCAAGATGCGGTAATGGAGGGTGGTAAAGTGGTACAAGAAGCTGTAGGTATTCGCTATGGTGCGTTCGTGCAGACGATCATTGATTTCTTGATCGTTGCTTTCGTGATTTTCATGGTAGTACGTGCTTACAATAGAGCCAATCCACCAGCACCAGAAGAGCCAGCTGGTCCTTCTGCTGAAGATCTATTAGGCGAAATCCGCGATTTACTGAAAAAGTAATTAAGGCGTTTTTTAGGGCCTTTATTTAAAGCGTTCATGGCAAAATAAATTTGCCATGAACGCTTTTTTTATTTGTGCCATGCGCGAGGGATAGTAGTGGAAATGAAGCCACTAAGGAGCGCACTGAGCGGCGGCATAAAAAGGCGGCCCAGAGGTAGCCATTTT
>JAHDGT010000227.1 GCA_020631675.1 Bacteroidota bacterium | reverse complement strand
TAAAAATACAACCCTTGCCTGATAAATTCTCAAAAATATCAACAAGTCCATTTCTGAGCCTGATCGGATGTATGAGTGCGGTGATATTCCTGTTGTTGCTAAGCGCATGCAACAATACCAAATATTTACAAGAAGGTGAAACGCTGCACATCAAGCATGAAGTCGAATTGGACGCTCAAATAGAGCTGGATAAATCGACCCAAAAAGATCTGAATAGCGATTTGATGGCTTTGGCTCGCCCCAAGTTAAACAGAAGAACACTTGGTACCAGTCGCACCCGACTATGGCTTTACAATAGAAATAAGAATGCGAAGAAAGGCTTTAGAGCTTGGCTAAGAGATAGAGTAGGGGAAGAGCCCGTTTTATTAGATACGACTTTACTGAACCGTTCGGCGAAGTATATGTCAGACTTACTTTTCAATAAAGGCTTTTTTGAAAATGAGGTGAGTTATGAAACAGAATACTACGGCAGAAAGAAAAAGAAAGCCGGAGTGGTTTATGCCGCAACTGTCAAAAAGCCTTATGAATTAGGAGCTATCACCCTGCCACCAGATACCGGTACGCTTTCATTATTCATGCGCAAGATCGCGAAATCAGATGACCGTCTTTTAAAAGAAGGAGACCGCTTTGATGCTGATGTACTCAAAGCAGAGATCGCGAGGATCGTAAGTAAGATGCGGGAAAACGGCTATTACGATATTAATCGCCAATACTTTCACTACGACCTAGACAGTACAGATAAAGACCATAAGGTGAATGTCACCTTTAAGCTGCTCCCACCATTAGAGAAGAACAGTCACCAGATTTACAAAATCAGAGAGGTGTATGTTTATTCTCAGTACGATGCGCAAATACCGATCAAGAACGCTCATAAGACTTATGCGACAGATACCCTTTTAACGAATGGTGCGCTCTATATTTCTCCTGCTAAGAAACGATTCCGGCCAGAGGTCATCACCTCCGATCTTTTGCTTAAAACTGGTGAATGGTACTCTCAGAAAAACCACCAGTATACGGTCAATCGCTTTTTGGAGTTAGGTACTTTCAAGTTCGTCAATGTACGTTTTGAAAAAGTAGAGGATACAGATGCACCACTTTTAGACTGTAAGATATACTTGACACCATCTCAAAAGATGGATGTATCAGCAGAATTCGAGTTGAATAATAAGACAGAGAACAGTGCGGTCTCTCAAAGTTTATTAGGAACGGCCCTGACACTATCTTACCACAATAAAAATACTTTTAAAGGTGCTGAAGAGCTCTTCATGAATTTGTATGGTGGTGTAGAGTTAGATGTGAGAGACACCAGCAGCATAGTGAATACCCTTGATTTTAAAGGGGAGGTCGGCTTGCGTATTCCCAGATTCATCACACCAATTAAATTGCCTTTGGTGATTTCTCGTTTGTATCGCCCGTATACCGTTACCTCCATTGGTGCCGGATTTGTGAATAGGGTGAATCTTTACACCATTACCTCATATAATTTGAACTTTGGTTATGAATGGCGAGAAACCAGAATCAAGAATCACATCTATAATCCGATTTCGATCACGATACTGAGTCTAAGCAATGAGTCTGACACCTTTTTAGAACAGCTGGAGTCGAATTCATTACTGTCTAAGAGTTTTGAAGAACAGACTTTGATCGGCTCTAATTATACCTTTTTCTATAATGACCAAGATTTAGCCAATCCCACTTCCGATTTCTTCTTTTTCCGAGGAAATGTACAGTTGTCAGGAGCGGTTTTAAGCGGTGTGGATGCTATTATTAGGGGTGTCGGACTGAGAGAAAGTAATATCCGTTTCTTGGGTAACCCTTATTCTGTTTATGCCAGATTAGAAGGAGATGCCCGCTATTATTTTTATCGTAATTCAAGATCATCTTTGGTCTTAAGGGCTTTTGGTGGTGTTGGACTACCATTCGGAACCAGTGATGTATTGCCTTATGTAAAACAGTTTTTCGGTGGAGGAACCAATAGCTTGAGGGGCTTTAGGATCAGAAACATAGGTCCTGGAGGAACAGGGAGTTTTATCGAAGATACTACTACAGTACTTATACCCGTTGATGAATTTGATCGAACAGGTGGCTTGAAAATGGAAATGAACGCAGAATACCGATTCAGCATAAATAATGTATTCAAAAATGCGGTTTTTATTGATGTTGGTAATGTCTGGTTGCTAAGAAAAAACGACATTTATGCTAAAGGCGATTTTGCCCGATACTGGCGAGAGCTTGGGGTGAGCGTGGGCTATGGGGTACGTTTAGATTTCAGCTATTTTGTAATGCGTTTTGATTTGGCCGCACCATTTAGAGATCCCACGCAACTATCAGGCAGAAAATGGATCTGGCAACGTCCTTTCCAACCTTTAGATAATAATGATCTGATCTTGAGTTTGGCAATTGGTTATCCGTTCTAGTCGATACACTCAAACAAAAAAGCGACCACCTGATCAGGTGGTCGCTTTTTTGTTTGAGTGATATTATGTCTATTTACTTATCTCAACAATGAAACATTACCAGAAGTGAAGTAGGCATCACCATCAATTTCAGTAGCTTTTACTACATAAACGTAAACGCCTACATCAGACTGCTTACCTTTGAAAGTACCATCCCAACCAGCGTTAAGATCGTTACTTCTAAAGACTCTCTCCCCCCAACGGTTGTAAATACTGAACTCTTCCAAAGTCGCAATATTGTTGGTCACTAATTCCAATACATCATTATTGCCATCGTAATTAGGAGAGAAGCCACTCGGAACGAGTACAGTACCCTCTGTGGTCACGATCACTTGTACACTAGCTGTATTGGTACAACCCAACTCATCAGTATTCGTAACCGTGAATGTCGTTGTTTCAGTAACTGTAGCATTAGGTGTGGCAGAAGTCGGATCATCTAGGAACTCCGCAGGTTCCCAAGTGTAACTAGAACCACCAGTTGCGGCCAACTGAGCAATATCACCTGCTACAATGATGATGTCAGAACCCGCACTGATCACAGGAGTAGGAGTGACCACAAAGCTCACTCTTAGAATATTACCATCTGTATCGTTTCCTTCAGCTACTAAATACTGTACTTGGTCCGTAGCTGTGAAAGTATAAGTACTTCCAGAACCGAGAATCACATCTGGTGTAGCTTCTTCATACCACTGAACATTTAAAATGGTATCAGATACTTCGATCGTAGAAGATTCACCAGGTATACCACATACATCAATGATAGCAAGTGATTCAACCAATACGGTAACTGTAACAAAATCTTCGACCGTACATAAATCTTCAATACTTGAAGAAACAAAGTAAGTGGTCGTTTGATTAGGTGTAGCGATCGGGTTTGATATATCCGTCGCACTTAAAGAAGGTTCTGCTAACCAAGTATAGCCATAAGCATCCGCACCTGTTGCTGCCAACTCAATGCTTTCTCCTTGGAAGATGGTCAAATCCAGACCAGCATCTAAAGGAGGTGCAGGTTGTAGGTTGAAGATGAATTGTTCGGAACCCGAGCCACCGGGTATGTCCCCACCACCAACTAAGGTGATCAGAGAAGAACCATAGGTAGCAGTATAGGTATGACTATTACTTAAAATGGTAGATGGATCCGAGAAATCATACCAGTATGGGTTTTCTAATGTAGTAGCAATGGATAAGTCTACTGTTGAGCCTTCCACATCACAAAGCGTTTCTTCGTTTTCAGCAACGAAGATGGTCATTTGATCTACTGCTTGACAAGTACCATTAGAAGAGGAGGCAGATACGAAATAAGTCGTTGTCTCAGCTGGTGATGCAGTAGGTTGTAAAGTAAATGGATCATCTAAATCACTACCAACCCAAGTGTAATTAGCGTCAACCGTTGCCGAAGATTGAATCTGTATACTCTGACCGGGAGATATGAATAAGTCCGGACCGGCATCGATATCTGGTATAGGTAATAACGTATAACTGAAGATAGTAGTAGCAACACCACCACAACCTAGTTCCACATTACCTGTAGCGTTGATGACCAATGGCTCATTCTCCATTTCAACATCATAGGTAACTGCAATGTCTAAAGTATCTTCTGGCGTATCAGGATACCACCAAATATAGTCTACGGTATCATCATCAGGAGCTAAGGTGAAAGGCGTGTTCGCAGGAACACAAATCGTATCCGTAGCCTCTTCAAGGTAAACGAATGACTGAATGTGATCCGAAATACCTAAACCAGTATTCGCAGTAATAGGAATGAGATCGAAGGTGAAATCATCACAATCCGGATCTTCGATCACCAAAATGTTATTACCACCATCAATGATCACATATAGGTTACCGTCAGGTCCAAGTTCGATCTCACCTAAACCCGTAACGGACCCTCCAAGATCAGGCGCATAACCTGTATAATCTCCAGTTTCGAAATTGTACTGGAATACATTATTCATACCGGTCGTATACCACAAAGAGAAGTACATCTTATTACCAGAAGGAGAAAACTCCACACCAAAAGGACTATTGTTGAAAGTAGTAGAAGTCAGCTCGATCTCATTAGAAGCGATTCCTGTTTCAGGATCGAAATCATAGATCAAAACCTGAGGAGACCATGCGAAACCCGCAGCTACTTTTCCTTTGTGATAATCCATTTCACCACGACCATCATATGTACCGCCTGGCATTGGGTAAGAAAGAATAGTAGTACCCGCACCAATACCCGTATCATCTACTAAGAAACTGGTCATACCCGTACCGCACTCATAAGTTAGCAGCCAGTAATCATTCGTACCTGGTATCTGAACAACTTCCATCCCTTCAGAGTGGTTGCCGCTATCGATCAGGGTATTTAATTCGATCACATCACCAGCACCGGCGTTCAATGACATGTCCACAACAGAGTAGTACATGCTGGAGCAAGTTTCTTGATTGTAGAAAATGTAGTATTGATCCGGGTTGCCCGGTTTAGGGGAAATGCAAATCTCAGCAGCAGAAGAATTCGCGAAAATACCGGTGGAACCCGGCATAAAAGCACCAAATTGGTCGTATACTCCATTAGAGTTGAACCAGAATAACAAATTACCAGTTGAGCCATCCTCGAAGTGTGCGATCCCTTCGTAGGAACCTGCCACACCCGTAGGGAATGGAGTAGGTGGGGTAGTGGTGAAATCTAAACGGATCACATCCGTAAAACTGTTGAAAAACAAGTTTCGTAATTCTTGGTTCTGCCCGAAAAGGGAGTTGGCATTGAAGCCCAAGAGTACTGTCAGCAACAGTAATTGGAGTTTAGCAGTTCGTATCATATATATAAGCGTAAAATGTTCGCAAATGTAATGTAGAGCTTTATCTAAAGTTTCTAAGTGGATCGCAATATCGAGAAACCTTAAATCAGCTCAGAATTAATATAACTTTAAGTCAAAATTGCCTGACCTAAATTGTTACTAGTCAACAATCAATAGATACAGTATGATCTAAAAACGCTTTCCTAAAAATAAGAAAAATAAGCATTATACGACCAAAATCTTCTTTAATTGTAGTTTGTTAGACATAGCGGGAAAAAGCTAAATTGTCAATTAGCATAAAACAAGTTTTTATGCTAACGGCAGGCCAGTGTTTTTAGTTGTCTGTATGCAAGATTTCTTGGGCATTTAGCTGATCTTCTTTGAGCTGTAGAATAAGCGCGTTCAAATCCGGAAAGTGTTGTTCGTCACGTATTCTCTTGATCAATGATAGGCGTATCTCATCACCATAGATGTCATTATCCATATCAAATAAATGAACTTCTATGGTCTTGCTTTTACCACCGACAGTCGGGCGAACACCTATATTCAACATACCCTTATAGTGGGTACTATTAACCTGAGCTCTTACGGCATAAACACCATTTTTGGGTATAAGTTTATGACGATCCAAAATTGAAATGTTAGCTGTCGGATAGCCGATCTTTCTGCCTAGTTGCTTGCCTTTGACCACTATGCCTTCTAAACCATATGGGTAACCCAGTAGGTCACCTGCTTTTTTCACTTCGCCAGCTCTTAATGCTTTTCTTATTTGGGTAGAGCTGATGGTTATATCATCTAAGTCTTGCTTGCTTATTTCTTCTACCTTGAATTGAAAGGCTGTACCCAGATCGGCCAGCATATGAATATCTCCTTCTCTATTTTTGCCGAAGCGGTGGTCATAACCGATAACGATCAAACTGGGGTTCAGCTTGTCAACAAGGATCTGCTTGACGAAATGCTTCGGACTTAGTTGCGATAATGCTCTTGTAAATGGTATGACAACCACATTATCTACGCCGAATTGTTGTAGAAGTCTGAACTTCTCTTCTAACGTATTGAGTAGTTCCAGATTTTGTTCGGTATTCACCACCATTCTGGGATGCGGGTGAAAGGTGATGAGCACACTTTCTCCGCCTAACTCTTTGGCTCGCTCATTAATACGTTCTATAATGGATTGGTGACCCTTATGTACACCATCATAGGTGCCAATAGTGAGTACACTATTGCTTAATTCTAATTCGGATTGATGGATATCTCGTATGATGCGCATGAATAGCTAGTGTGACTGTTTTACTTGCCAATTTCTTGTTCCGACTTCCATTCTCCAATAGCGGTGACCAATTCATCTAATTGCCAAGCATTATCAATGTGATGATCGCCGATCTTTGTTCTTCTCAGCGAACTGAGGTGGCCGCCATTGTTTAAAAGTTGTCCGATATCATGGGCAATGGAGCGTATGTAAGTGCCTTTACTGCAATTAATACGGAAATGGACATTGGGCAGTTCGATCTTTGTGATCTCGAAGGTGTGGATATGGACTGTTCTGGCTTTGCGTTCTACGGTTTTTCCTTTGCGAGCCAATTCGTACATCCGCTTGCCTTTTATGGCGGAAAAAGCAGGGGGCAGTTGCTCAATGGTTCCAGTGAGTTGCTTCGCTGCTGCTAAGATTTCTGCTTCAGAGAGGTGTTCGTAAGGGAAGTGCTGGTCAGTTTCCGTCTCTAGATCATAGGATGGGGTAGTAGCTCCAAGTGTGATGATACCCGTATACTCTTTATCTAAACCTTGGTATTCGGGTATTTTTTTCGTTCCCCTTCCCGTCATTAAAATGAGCAGACCAGTTGCTAGAGGATCGAGGGTGCCGGCATGCCCCACTTTTTTGACCGGCTTTATTTGATAACGGATCTTATTGACCACATCAAAGGAAGTCCAATTCAATGGCTTGTCGATCAGTAAAAGCTGTCCGTTTTGAAAATCGAAAGTCGACATATTCAGTTTTTAGTAGGCCGCGAATTTGCGGATAATATCTCGAATTTCGGCCGCGCAA
>JAHDGT010000226.1 GCA_020631675.1 Bacteroidota bacterium | reverse complement strand
CTTCTTCTTCCGCCTTTCTGCGGGCTTCTTCCTCGGCTTTGCGTTTCGCTTCTTCTTCCGCCTTTCTGCGGGCTTCTTCCTCGGCTTTGCGTTTCGCTTCTTCTTCCGCCTTTCTGCGGGCTTCTTCCTCGGCTTTGCGTTTCGCTTCTTCTTCCGCCTTTCTGCGGGCTTCTTCCTCGGCTTTGCGTTTCGCTTCTTCCTCCGCCTTTCTACGAGCTTCTTCCTCGGCTTTGCGTTTCGCTTCTTCTTCCGCCTTTCTTCGTGCCTCTTCTTCGGCTTTACGCTTAGCTTCTTCTTCCGCCTTTAGTTTCGCAGCTAAGGCTGCTGCGGCAGCCAATTCAGCTTGTCTTGCTTTTTCTGCTTCTTCCTCGGCTTTCAAAGCAGCCAGTCTATTCGCTTCTAAAGCAGCTTGATCCGGAATGGTCGCACCTAAGAACAGACCTACCGCGGATTGCATAACCGCAGCATCAGAATAGAAGAAACTTTTCGCGATATTTTTCCCTTCATCATCCTTCAAGTAGAAGTAGTACTTGCCGTTCTTGGTCGTTTTACCCTCGAAATTGCCCTCTTGTAGACCAAACTTTAATACTTGATCCACTTTAGCCTGTGCTTCTTCTTGGGTTGCGAAGCCCCGCACATCGCTATTGAGCAAAAGCGTCTTTTCCTCTGCATTCTTAAAGGTGAAATAATGCTTGCCATTCCCACTTCTGAATATCTGGTATGTCAAATCATTGAAATGATACTTACCATCTGCCAAATAGACTTTTTCCGCCTTTGGTTTTGGTGTCGTTCTTCTCTTTTTGCGTTTCTTTTTAGGTGCGGGCGTCTCTCCTTCCACCACTTGGGCAGCTTCGATCTCGATATTGGCAATTCTATTCGCGGCTACCAACTGTGTTTCAAAGTCGCCTTCAATGGTCTCTCCTCTTAATCCACCTGCGAAAGCACGCATTTCCGCTTCTCCATTGAACCATATACTGGTGGCTATCTCCTGTCTATTACCCGCCAACAAATTGAAATAGTAATTCCCATTCGGATGTCGGCGCTCTTGATAACGATCCGGATTAGTAATATTCCTACTAACCGAATTGATTCCATTATCTCTACTACGAGTAGAACTGTAACCTTCACTGATCAAGATGATCCTATTGTTCAGGTTATAGGTAAAGAAGTGCCCTTTCGCATCATCACTGAAAGAGTCGAAACCATTCTCTACGCCCGTGATTCGTTCTTGATAAAATGCTAAAGGCTCATAATCATCCTTGCCTGATTCTCCTTGATAAGGTGTACCCTCAACGGTCTCCACATTATCAACAAATGAAAAGACTTTACGCAAGTCCGCCAAAGAATCAAAAGCGGCACTTCTGGCCAATGTCCTTTGATCTTTGTCCTGCACATTGAACTCCCACTTATCGTAGGCATTACTTACAATATAAAAGTCTTCATTTTCGAATTCCGCCAATGTCCATTCCGCATCTTTACGTCTATCCGCCTCATCACTGTACAAACCACTGGTCAGTACCACCTCACCGGCATCATTCAAAATCTGGAAATAGAGCCCTTGATCCGTTTGATCTTGGTAATAATTAATCCGCATGCTTGAGATAAATTATGGGGGTTATTACTTACATTCGCCTTCCGTGCATAGGCTAATTTAAGCGTAGAAGTTACGAAAACATGACGAATATTTATGCATGCATACAATGTTTTGGACCGGGTACGCTAATTTTATTTAAATGGTGCGCCCTGCGGGCCGGGCTATCCGCTAAATTCGGCAGCCCCAAGCACTTTTCGCTGGCAGGGCTGGCGGTGGCTACCTCTGGGCCGCCCCGCCAGCCCGCCGCTCAATAGTGCTTGGGGCTACCTCATACCGCTCCTATCCCTCGCACAAAGGGCCAAATAAAAGGCAAAATGAATACAAAAAAATTTCCTATTAAATTAAGTAGGACAGCCCCCCTATCTTCTCTAATTTTGAGGTCGTGAGATAGTTTAAAGTTTCTTAGCAAACAATCCAATACCAATAAATTTCATCCCATACTTTTGCAAAAACCAATAGACATAACCAAAATAGAGGGCTCTATCAATCAACTTTCCGACTTACATACAGCTGCGAAGTATCAAGAGTTGATCGCACAAGCCAAAGCGATCATTTCCCTTTTAGTTGATAACAATAAGGAACAGACTGCCGCTTATTTAGAAACTTGTATTTGGCTAGGGGCTGGGTATACCATGCTATCAAAATTCAAAGAAGCGGAAACCTATCTTTTTGAGCATACCAAAAGTTTATCATCAACATCCAACGAATATGAACCGTCCATCTTGCAATCTTGCTTGTACTGGCAAACCAAATATTATCAAGTTATTGCCAATGTCCCGGCCATAAATTCCAAGTTGGAAGAACTGACCGAACTAAGCACTAAGCTTTACGGGAAAAATAGTATAAAATATGCGGCCGTTTTATTGCTAAAAGCACAATTTCAAACTTTGAAAAACGAACACCAAGCAGCATTAGAGTCACTCTCATACGCCAAAAGAATTTACACGAAACAAAACATACAAAAGGACCTCACCTACTGTGAGCTTTTAGTAAAATCAGCACTTACCTATACCTATCTGTCGGATAAAAAAAGCTCTGCTGAGCAAGTAGAAACAGCTTACCAAATTGCCTCAAGGATCACCCACCCAGAACATCCTATTTTTATTGACATCTACATTTGGAAAGGTTTTGAATATGGATTAAAATCAGATACTGGCAAATACCTACAGTATGGACAAAAGGCGTTACAAATATGCTTACGCACATTTGAAATGTTCAGTACAGAAACTCTTAGATCCTATAGAAACTTATCCGACATCTATATTCCATTAGGAAAGGTGAAAGAAGCACTAGAAACCGCGGAAAAAGCTTTAACTATTGCAGAACATGTATTCCCCCCAAATCACCCCTCCTTGGCAGGGGCTTACCAAACTTTAGGAGCCGCATTATACCAAAGCCGAGCTTATGAACAAGCCAAAGTAATACTACTTAAAGGGCTTGAGATACTGAAAGAGCATCCCAAACTCTACCTATCGAGCAATCGCCAAATCCATCATTTCCTTTCCCATTGTTGCTACAGATTAAATGATTTAGATGGACATCTTGAACATGCAAAACAGTATAACAAAATAAACGTACTCTTGTATGGCGAGCAGAATGAAGCCGTCGCAAACTCTAGTTTGATGATCGGGCAAAACTATCTTTTGAGAGAAAAATATGATGAATTCTTGAAGTATTGTAATATCTCTCTTGGTATCGTTTTAAACAAACCACTTTCTGAAAACAGATACCAGTTGCCGGACATATCCAACTACAAAAATCCTTTCACTCTTCGTACTTGTCTAAAATACCGGGCCTTCGCTTTTTACAATCTATTCAAACAAAACAAACAGACAAAAGACATTCAAGCTGCGAAGGCAGGTTTTCAACAACTATTGGATCATTTAGATAAAGAAAGACTATCCTACCAATCTGAACAAAGTAAATTGTTTTTAAGTCGTTTTTCAGAAGGCATTTTCGAATACTCTTTAATGACGGCCTATGAAATGCAAGACCTCTCCTTTGCCTTTAATGTTTTTGAAAGAAGCAAGGCCGTACTACTATTAGATGATTTCACCCAAAAAGACGCTAATACCGACGATACGGTATCAATAGATTTACTTAAGGAAGAGGTAATCTTAGACAAGCAATATCAACAACTAAAATTAAAGATCGCACAGCTAAAAAGTCAAAACTCAGAGTTAGTCGAAATCGGTAAAACTCAAAACAAAGCTTTCAACATCAAAATCCAACTTGATGAATTAAGGCTAAAAATAGAAAAAGAACACCCGGAATATGCCGCCAAAAAACGAGCACTAAGTGTTGTTTCTTTTGAAGAAGCCAAACGTAAGCTGCAAGAGAATCAAGTATTGGTCAGTTATTTTATCAGCACGACTTATTACTACATCCTCGTTATCGACGAATATGAGGAGAGCTTTTTACAGCTTGAAACACCTGCGGAGCTAACCACTTGTTTAACTGACTTCAGTGCAAGTATTAACCAACACGACAAAAACAGCTTTACTCAAAACAGTCGTCAACTGGCAAAGTGGTTATTAGATCCTATAGCTGATTTTCTATTCGACCCCTTTGATGACACCATCCACAAAGACCTTATTTTCTTGCCTTATGGTGAGCTGAATTACATACCTTTTGAAAGCTTGCTTTTGGAAGATGAGCATTCATCAAACGATTACCAAGATTATTCTTTTTTAATCAAAAGCTGTGAAGTACAATACCATTACTCTGCTACTCTATGGCTTAAGACTTTAACAAAGTCCAACAAACAAAGAATTGAAAATGAAAGTTTCGTTGGTTTCGCCCCTCTCTATCAATTTGAAGAAGAGGATGAGCAACAGTCTGAACTTGAATCTTCTCCAAATTGGCGACCACTCCCCCATTCCACTAAAGAGATTCATAATGTAGCAGCTATGTTCGAAGAACAAAAGCGAAGCTCGACTCAAATCTTTTTAGAAGCCCAAGCAAACAAACCCAACTTCCTAAAAAACGCCATAGATAAAAAATACATTCTCATTGCTGCTCATGGGGTTGTTAACGATAAACTACCAGAGCTTTCAGGCTTGGTCTTTTACCCCAAAGATGCCCAAGGAAATCTTCTTCCTTTAGATGAGCATTTGCTAAGCATGCGCGAAGCTGCCCAGATAGAACTATCAGCTGATTTGGTTGTACTAAGTAGCTGTGAAAGTGGTATCGGAGAGCTATCAAAAGGCAACGGATTACTTTCTATCAATAGAGGATTTATTCAGGCTGGCGTTAGCAATATTGTATTCACTCTTTTCAAAGTATACGATGAGCCTAGTAGTCAGCTGATCCAAAATTTCTTTCATTTTGTATTAGATGGGCATAGCTATACAGCTGCACTTAGAAAGGCTAAATTGGACTTCCTTAAAGGAGGTATGGCGGATCCGAAAATGTGGTGTTCTTATGTATTGATCGGTGTTTAATCAGTTAGGCAGTACGGTGCAAACTAAATTTTTAAAAAACCATAGTTAGTAAGAAGCCTTAAAAAAACTTTGTGCTCCTTAGTGTTCTTAGTTCTTTGTGGTCAGTAAAGTCTTGATTTCCAAAATCAATTAACCACAAAGAAAGAAGGGCACGAAGCTACACGAAGAAATTTAAGCAAAGCCTCAAAGCTATCTGATTATTAATTTTACACTTTAGGTAGTAAGTTTTTACCTAAATAAAAGTCTCCCATTACCATATTCTTTCCATCACTCACTTTCCAATAATAAATGCCTGGCTTTAAATCATCAGACAATTTAATCGTAAAAAACATTTCTTGTTCCGCGACTTTCACTTCCTGCACTTTCTCTTGTGCATTATTCTCGATCAAAATTGTCATTTCATTTGATCCTGGAGCCTTCATTTCAAAATGTAAGACCTGATCCTTGCAATCATAATTTTTAGCAGGTGTGATTACTTCTAAATCTTCTCCTCTATTCGTATAGTTCATGATCATCTCATAAGAAGGTACCGGTCTGAACAAAGCGATCAACTGATCGGCTGTATAATTGACTTTACCCTGTATATCTGTTGCCAATTGCTTCGCCTTATCAATAAGCACTGTCTTAGCGTTTTGTGCTGCTAGTTCTTGCTCAATGGTTTGAAATAGCCCCTTCAACTGCTCATCACCAACTGCATCCATCCCGACCATGAAATCTTTATGAAAAGAAACATCCTCCGCAAAAGCTGTATCTCTTTTCAATAGCTCGTCAAACTGCTGCTGTTCACTTGTACTCAAAGTATCCAATAGATACTTGTCAAGTAAGTCTGATTTTTGAATGTCATTCAACATGATCGGTAGCTTTAAAATCGATGATCTATCCTTAATGGTATTTTAAACTAAAAGGGAAACAGTGAGTCGTAGATTTTTTTATTTTTTTTCAAATTTAGCAAACACTGTTGACCAATGCTTTATATATCCCCCTTTTTATAATTCTTCGTCGCCACACTTCTCAAACGCTTCATACAACGTACTTTCTGCGCTTTAGCCACATCTTTAGAGTTATAGCCTAGAGACTGAGCAATCGCCTCCAAGCCATATTGTTGATAATAAAACAACTCTAAAATGCTCTTGCAAGGTTCTCTTAGCTTTTTCAGTAGATCTACGATCACCTGCTGACGATCATTCAGTTCACGCTTCTTACCATAATGATCCTCCGCCTCTAATCGTACTTGATCAGCTACATCAAGCGTATGCTTAGTGGTTTTCCGCTTGTTGAAATAAACACGCTTTCCAATGCCGAACAGATAAGTTTTCAAACTACTGCTCAAAGATTCCAATTTGCCGGATCGTATGTGTTTATACATGATGATCACACTCTCTTGAAATACATCAAGCGCATCGTCTTCCTGACAAGAATAATGATGTTGTAACCAGCCTACGAATTCTCCGCGATAAGCTTTGTAGACTTCTTGTAAAGCCGTTCGCTTACCCGCACGTATATCCGCCACCCATTGCTGGTGGTCATTACGAGTTTTGGTCATGAGTAGAGATGATTTGATATTGGCTATGGACTGTCATCTAAAGGTAACAAATATCCCATTTAAGTGCTTAATCAAATCTCACTACTTACAATCACCCATCTCCTCCTCTTTGATGACCTCTCCATTTTCGTCAAAATAAATCCACTTGCCACATTTGAAACCATCCTTCTGTCGAATGGTCATTTCATAGGTCTCAGCATTTATGACTTTTTCCATAGGATCATTTTCATTAGGCGGTCTATAAAAACCTCTTTCTATCACATTCCCAGCACAATCCATTTTTTTATACTCCCCATCTAAGAAAGCATCTGACATGCTGTATTCTTCTACACCATCTCCCTTGCAGATAAAGCGTTTACCAATCCTCCCCCCTTCCGGAATATAAGTTTCAAAGTAGAAATCAAGCTTTTCACCATCTTTTTCAATAGCACGGATAACTTGGGGATGGAACTTAATGCTCAATTCTCCTTGCTTCACCTTTGTATTGATATAATGTGTATGATAACCATCTACTTGTCCAAACTTAAAACCTTCCTTCCATACCCCATTTAGATAATACTGAATACCGTCTCTCTGAATATCATAGCTAAAAGCATAATCAGCACCAGTTAACTCTGTTACATAATTGAAGAGTCGGTAAATAGTAGGCACTTTATCGTATTTCGGTTCATAATAATTCAAGGCTTTAATTTTTTCCCATTCATTG
>JAHDGT010000225.1 GCA_020631675.1 Bacteroidota bacterium | reverse complement strand
CATTTTACCTATTCCCCGCACGAGGGATAGCAGTGGAAATGAGGGGCTTGGATGCACCCTGAGCGGCGGGCTAAAAAGGCGGCCCAGAGGTAGCCATTTTTAGCCCTGCCAGCGAAGCAGCAGACAAGACCCGAATTGCAACGGATAGCCCGGTAGCCGCAGTGAAAAGGGGCAGGACGATTTTGCCAGAAGCGATTGTAGCGGCACGATTTATCGCGCCGTTTTTGCCGCCAACTAAAAATATGCAAACGATAGTAAAATACCCCTTTTTATTGCGGCTACGTGCCCAATTAGAAAACAGATCAAAAATGGCCAACTGACTATAAAATGAAGTGTTTTGCTAATTATTTTAGACAAAAGTAGTTGATTTTGTCCATAAATGGAACCTTAAAGGTCATGATTTGTTCAATTTTGTGGATTTTCTATGCTGGGTGTAATATTGGGTGCTGATAAATGACTTTTATTGTAATGGCTAAGTGATTTAATTCTGTAACTGTTTAGCTTGGACAATTTTGGTTGAAAAATACCTTTTTGCCCTTATACTTCAGCTTTCTTTCCAGCCAGCGCGCTGCGATGCCTCTCAAGAAGAGCTTCGTCTAAGAACAAAAAGCTTGATTTTTCATCACAAAAGCCCCAATCTAAATAGTTACAAGATGTTATTATTGCTTTTAGATGTAGAGGCTCTCTTATTCAATGCTTATCTTCGCAACCTATGAAAAAGATATTGTCGTTTTTGTGTTTCGTGCTGATTTTAGGAGCATGGTCTGCTTGTACCACTGATTTTGATATTGCTGATGAGTGGCAAGAGGTAACTGTGGTTTATGGTTTGTTGGATGCTTCCGCACCTACGCAATATGTGAAGGTGAATAAGGCATTTTTGAGTGAGGATGTGAGTGCTATAGACATGGCCGCAGTGGCGGATTCTGTGTACCACAATCAGGATATTTCCGTGATTTTGAGGGAAATACGCAAGGCCAGCGGCAATGTGGACAAGACGATCGGTCTGGAGCGTGTGGATGCTGCTGAAGAAGATATTTACAAAGAAGAGGGTGTTTTCGCGGATTCGCCTTACTACTTATACAAGACGGATGAGCCGATCAATCAGTTAGAGATTGATGAGAATGAGGACAATGAGAAGATCTATGAGATCGTAGTGAGTGTGGGCGATGGTCAATTCGTGGCTTCTGAAACACCGATCGTTAGCGATTTTAAGATTTCCAGACCTGAAACGGGTGATTTCTTGAATTTTACCGAGTTTGACTATTTGGTGAAATGGAAGCCTTCTCCGAATGCGGCGACTTATGATTTAGTGGTTTCAATGGATTATAGCGAGCAGCGAGTGAATGCGGCGGGTGAGCAGATCACGGAAACGAAGACTTTCAGTAAGTCGATGTTCAGTGGTTTTGAGGATAATGATAATCAGCAAGGCAATAGCTTAGAGTATAAAATCACACAAGAGACATTCTTCAATTTTATTTTAGCAGGTGTGCCTGAGCCTACGGAAGATGTGAAACAGCGTGATATCATTAATATGGATTTCTTTTTCTCGGTCTCAGGAGAGGAGCTACAGAAGTACAATGATGTGAGTTTCGCGCAATTGGGCATTTCTGCTACGCAGGTACAACCTGAGTACACCAATATTCAAGGCGGCTTGGGTATTTTTAGCAGTCGCTTTTTTAAGACCGTTGAAAATGTAGAGCTGGATATTTTAACGACCAATGAGATCGCTTGCGGTGAATTGACCGGGCATTTAGGCTTCGCCGTACACCCATCGGAGACTTCTTATCCGTTTTGTAATTGATATTTTCTAAGACATGAGATCGTATCTTTGTCTTGATTTTCTTCGTGTCTTTTTTGTGGTAAAATGTTAGCTAAAGCATGATTTTTTGCTGACCACAAAGAACGAAGTACACTAAGGGGCACAAAGTTTTTTCTTTTTATATAGTTGACAATGAGCTTGCTTAGATAGCTCCCAAAGCCCGCATTACTCCCTCGGCTTTTAATAAACATTCTTCGTATTCTGATTCGGGATCAGAATAGTGGGTGATGGCACCTCCAACTTGACAGGATAGGTATTGGTTCTCGGCATTATAGAGCAGGGAACGGATCACCACATTAAAATCAAAATCGCCATTCGGGTCGATATAGCCTACCGAACCCGAATACAAACCTCTTCTGCGGTCTTCATGCTTTTCGATCAATTGCATGGCACTCACTTTGGGTGCGCCTGTCATGCTGCCCATAGGGAAACTGGCTTGAAATGCTTCGGTAAAAGGCAGACCTTCTTCCATCTCACAAACTATGGTGGATATGAGGTGATGGACGGTATTGAAGCTATACAAACCGAATAACTCTGCTACTTTTATAGAACCTAGCTTGGCACATCGGGTCAGATCATTGCGCACCAGATCCACGATCATTACATTTTCTGATTTGTCTTTTTTGCTGGCAAGTAATTTGTTTTGCAAAGTGTTGTCTTCCTGCTTGTTTTTTCCTCTTTTAATGGTGCCTTTTATGGGTTGGGAGCGTAGCGTGCTATTTTCCTTTTGTAGATAGCGTTCTGGACTGGCACAGAGTAGATAATGCGACTGGAGTTTATAGAAAGCCGAGAAGGGGGCTTTCCCTATATTGTTGAGTTCTTCGAAGGTATAAACGGGATCCAGTGATACGTCTTCCGCATAAAACTCCTGGCATAAGTTGACTTCGTAAATATCACCCCTTTGAATGTGGGCTTTGAGTGCGTGTAGCTTTTCTAAATAAGCTGCTTTTGTTGTTCTGGCTTTGAGTGCTATAGGTACTTGCTGAGGTATTGGTTCAGCTAAGTCCATATAGGTTAAAGCAATGGCTTGGAATACCCGACCAGCCGTTTCATCATCTGTCGCCAAAATGAGGAGTTCATTGGCTGATTTTGGTATTTGCACCACTATTTCCGCCTCAAAGAAATGGGCCATTGGAAAATTTAAGGCATCAGCTAAGTGAGAAGAAAGCTGGGGTTCTATCAGATCCTTCAGTTCATAAGTCAAATGCCCGAAAAGCCAATTGGAATCGTGGAGCTTGTTCAAGGCTTTAAAAAGGTCTTTATTGCAGTTATATTTGTGATGCAAAGTAGATTCTGTATTTGAACTGACTCCTAATAATACTTCATAGCGGGCGAATTGGTCTTGTTGGTATTGGTTGCTGTCTAAGAAAAGTGCTTGCGGAAACTGTTTGCTCCAATGCAATAAAAGTCGCTTCCAATTTGGAAGGGAAGCGGGGGAGATGGGGTAGGAGTAGGGGTGTAGTTGCTTTTTTTGAGACATAAGATATAAGACGTAACACATAAGACCGATCTCTCGGGATTTGGAGAAATGCTCTCATGTTTCACAACTTGGAATGAATGATAAAGTTAGGACATAAAAAAGCCCCAATGAATAAGACATTCATCGGGGCTTTTTGTTACACTATAATTCGCTTAGCGATTAAGTAAAACTTAAAGATTGTTTGATTAGTCGATTTTAGAGAAAACACGGCTGTCAATAGCCTCATTGTTGTGACCATAGAAGTTAACGAAGTACATGCCTTCAGTTAAGTCGGTCGTATTGATTGACTTTAGATCATCACCATTGTTCACATCTAAAAACTGGATGCGCTGACCTAATAAGTTGAACAACTCTACACGAGCAATACCTTCACTCAGCTCCATATTCAAGATGTCGCGAGCAGGGTTAGGGTAGATGTTGATGGTATTAACAACAGCCTCTTCGATACCAACAACAGCATCAGCAGAATACTCACCAACGGCATAAACCTCACCAGTTGCGGTGTTCTTAATTTCGATCTCTACATAACCCGAACCTACAGAGAACATATTCTGGAAGTGTACATCCATTGTTCCCGCTTCACCTGGTGCCAGTTCAAAATCTTTTGTACTAGTGAAAGGTGCCCAGCAAGAATTCTTATCACAAACTAAAGTTGCCCAGCCGTCATTATCCAGATTTTCAACGGTACGTGTCCAAGTCAAAGTAATGGTCTCACTGGTGTTGTTCACTACCTCAGAATAAGCGACCACTTCAATGTCCTCATTTGTGCCATTCGCATATGCGGGATTAGGCGTTACGTTAACATCCTGAGCGAAAACCGCTACAGTAGCTGCCATAGAAAATAAGAGAGAAAGTATAGTCTTTTTCATATCGAAATGTTGTTTTCTTGTTGTGAGAAACAGCATGCTGCCTCTATTGTTCAAATGTAAAGAATATCCAAGTAAAATGTGTCATTGCCACTTCAGTAAAAAGCCGACTTAACGACATTTAGCACTTTTTATTTTGCTAATCGATTTTCACGAAAGCTCGGCTAGCCATCTGCTTACCATTATTATCGTAATAGTGAATGAAATAGTTTCCTGCATTCAACTCAGCTGTCGGAATCTGGACAAATTTGGCTTGTCCTTCTGATAGACTATTCCCTTCTACTATTCGACCATATAGGTCAGTTAACTCGAACCGAACCGCAGCATCAGGAAAAACAACGTTCAGATACCGCTGAACAGGATTTGGATAAGCTTTTATGCTTGTGTTAACAGCACTTTCCTCCACATTTTCAGGAAAGTCTTCTATGCCATCCGCCTCATAATTATTTACCGCTAAAATCGTACCAGTCAAAGCATCTTTAATTGTGATTTCAACAAAACCGCTGCCTGTGGAAAAGCCAGTATTGAAATGTACATCCATCGTATTTACCTCACCGGCAGCCATAGAAAAATCTTTAGTATCTGTAGAGGGACCCCAGCAATTATTTTTATCACAGACCAAGGACGACCAGCCTTCCGGCAAAATATTTTGTGTTCTGCACCAAGTCAAAAAAACAGAATCCGTCGTCAAATTGATCACATCAGAATGACAAACGATCTCAAAGCTGCTTTCCCAACCTGTATTGTAAACATTAGAAGGGTCAAGTACAACATTTTGTGCATATAGACCACTGCATGCCAAAAGAGAAAAGAGTAAAGTGTTTAAAAAGTTCTTCATAGGAACATGGGTGTAGGTGTAGTTAAAAAAATAAGGGATACCCTACGAAAATAAGGTATCCCTTGAAAAAGACCTAAAACAAAAAATCTTATATCTTGAGTTTTACGTCTTATGTCTAAAAATTAATGCGTCACCGCCAACTTATCCGTAGCGATCACTTTGCCTTGTGCGTCTAACAACTGGTAGAAATACGTACCAGCAGCTAAGCCAGAAGTAGTAAGTGTAACTTGAGAAGTTCCCGCATCCACACGATTGGTCATGATCGTACGACCGCTAATGTCCATCAACTGCAATTGCGTAGCTGCCTCATTCGCTTCAAAAGAAACAACCGTATACGCATTAGCAGGATTCGGAGCAGCCTGTAAATTCAACTGACCGATCAAAGCATCATAGTCTTCTGTGCTTACGCCATCGTAGAACCAATCATGCGTGATCTGTAAGAAAGGCGTAGCGAAGCTCGCGTCCGTCATTTCCAGACCAATACCAATGTACACCATTTTGAAGGTACCATTATCCGCACGAACCGCACCTGGTAGTTCATCATCATTATTGTACAAACAGATCACCTCGCCATCATCCGTAGTAGGCTGGATCACATCCGGGTAGATGTAAGCACCAGAAGTACCACTACCATAAACCGGATAGATGAAACCAACAGGTAAGTCACCCGTTCCATAATCGTCCACACCAAAGTTAGGACCCACAGAACCAGAATCATTATTACCATCATCCAAATACTCCGACTGTAAATAGTCCGTATAGAAAGCCTGAGTGGTTGGTGTACCATTCGCCAAGCCGCTCGCGGTATCCCAAGTGTCCCAGCCAATATCCTGACCGGTCATTAATAGGTTACCGCCTTTATCGCAGAAGTCGGCCAAAACACCCACTTGTGTATCCGTGAAAGCAGGGAAACCATTACTCCAAGATACCACATAATAGATGTTCATCACATCCTCCAAAGTGCCCGCAGCGTAGTAAGAAGGGAACAAAGCCGCATCAACCACACCTACACGAGAGTTCACCTCTGTCAATGCCGTAGTATAAGTCTCATAGAAAGCAGGATCCGTACCCACGATCAAGTCCGTCACGCCATTGTTCACCGTAAAAGTGTAACGCTTAGAAATATCCGGGAAGTCAGGATTACTCAAAATGATGGTGTACTGCCCCAAGCCATAGCTATTAGGCGTAATGCTCATGCCTAGCGGACTACCATCTCCAGCCGTGAAATCAATTGTAGTAGGGAAAGAAGCCAATGGCAAGCTACCTAAAGGTGTAGTTACAGAAGCCGTCCAATCAGAAGGCGCGCTCACTTCAACATCAACCGCTACTAAAGTAGACGCATCGCCAAAGCTCATCGTACCATCAAAGTCCAAAGCCATACCCGGCTCACCCGCTTGGAAAGTCGGGGTCGTAGGACTAAAGCTCACTTTCCAATCGCGAGAAGAACCAGAGTTCAATACCTCTTGCGTATCATCACGCTGAATAAAAGCCACTGCGTAGATCTCAGCAGGATCCCAGTCCGCGCCCATAGTAAAGCTATAGGTGTACTCATTAGAAGAACCCACCTCAGGTGCATTGAAATCCTCACCCGCGGAACCCGTAGTGAACTCACGGAACACATTCAAGAAATGCGTCTCTCCATTAGAACCCGGAGCAGAAGCGAACTCAATATAGCCTTCCACAACAGCCACGCGTAATTTCCAATCCGCTTCAGGTACCGCGCCGAAAGCAGAAACGCTAACGGTAACATCCGTACCCTCCACGTCCACATCAATAGCTACCGGACTACCACCCGCAGCAATAGAAGTGACCGTACTTTCTGTTACAGAACCAGGACCACCAATATCTGTACCACTGGCGATCATAGTTGGCACACCGCCTACCTCATAATAGTACAAACGATCCGTATTTTCCGATGTATTATCCAAGTAAAAAGGATCACTAGAAGACGGGAAACTCGGGTGGTAAGAAATGTGGTGACAACTCGTGTTGTTCTCCGCGTAAAATGCTTCAAAAGCAGGGTTCTGAACCGCACAAGGGCCACAACCCGTATTCGTGAAATGCTCGAACAAAGCATAACGCTGCGCCTGCCCGAACACCAAAGTCGTACAAGCGATCATAGTAAAGCAAAACGTAAGTAGCGTTTTTCTCATTGGTAAAAATATTTAGGTAATATCGTTATTAAGTATGATGATCAATTTAATCAGGGCGCATACCCGCCTGCGGCAGGGTACCGGGCTATCCGTTAAAATTCAGCCCCTGCCTGCTGCTGTTTGGCAGGCGTA
>JAHDGT010000632.1 GCA_020631675.1 Bacteroidota bacterium | reverse complement strand
ATCAATACCAAAGTCTCCCCTTCACCGTCTCAATATACCGCAAGGCCCTACTACTGATCGGCTGTCGCTCCGTCCTACTGATCTTGCCCGGAATATTTCGCCACGCCTTGAACAAGGTGAACACATCAAAGCGAAACTCCTTCAAAAAGTGCGCACTCCAAAAAAACAAATGCGAGAACACATAACGCAAAGGCAAGTACTTATAGGCCACTACGGTTTTATTCTCCAAATTCCAGCGCGTTAGCGTCTTCTCCGCCGCCCGTCCGCTCGCGTTTTTATGATGATGCACCGTCACCTCCGATGTGTACAAAATGGTATAACCCGCCTCAATGGTCTTATAGGCCAAGTCATACTCCTCCATCCCGTAAAAAAACTCCGTCGTATACAAGCCCACCCTATCAAACACCTCACGGCGCACCATATGTCCGCTACCCACAAAATAGTTCGTGAAAAACTCCGCCTCCTTCGCCTGCGCTTTATCCTTAGTGGCTATATACCACTCCTCCGTCTTCGTTCTATACTCCCTGAACGCGATGATCCCGATATTCCGTTCCGCGTATTGCTCCAGCTTCTTAAAACAGATCGGAATCACATCAGGCACTACGAACTCCGCATCATCATCAATAAAAATCAGCAACTCGCCCTTCGACCTACTGATGCCTAAGTTACGCCCCCTCGCTACCCCTAAATTCTCAGGGTTGTCCACATAATCCACCAGCGCACGTTCCTCTTTTGCTAGCGCCGCCAAGAAATCATCAAAGATCCGGTAAGATTGATCCGAACCATTATTGATCACAATGATCTCCTTCTCAAAACCAGCCACATCTTGCAGATCCAGCACATTGCGCACCACCACCCGCGTATCTTCCGCCCGGTTAAAACTAATGATCACAAATGATATGATACCTTGTTCTTGTACCTTCATGTTGTTAGGCTGTCAATCTCTAATTGTATGCTTGTGAATATCTTTCAGACAATGCGGTGAAGCAGGGTGCATACCCGCAATAAAAGCCTGCGCTGGCCGCTCTAAATAAAATCGGTACACAGCAGATAAATCTCATGTCTCGAGTCTCATGTCTCGGGTCTAAGAAAGCGCAAGCTTTCACTGCGGGTACCGGGCTATCCGTTCAAATTCCCCGGCTGTCTGCTGCTTCGCTGGCAGGCATAAAAATGGCTACCTCTGGGCCGCCT
>JAHDGT010000224.1 GCA_020631675.1 Bacteroidota bacterium | reverse complement strand
AAAATGGCTACCTCTGGGCCGCCTTTTTAGCCCGCCGCTCAGGGCGCATCTATCCGGCTCATTACCACTCCTATCCCTTGCGGACCGTAAATGCCAATAGATCCCACAACAAGCAAGATAAAACCGATTTTTAGAAACAGAACACTGCCATTCGTTTAAAGCATGTCACAATATCTTCTAAACTAAAATATGGCCTTTTCTTTGCTAAACAATTAATGGTACTTTTATGTCCTCCAATAAGGAGTGAGGTACTTAAATACACTGTAAAGTAAATGATCAGATAGATGGGGTAGCTTTGAGGCTTTGCTTAAATTTCTTCGTGTAGCTTCGTGCTCTTCTTTCTTAGTGGTTAATTGATCTTGAAAATCAAGACTTTGCTGACCACAAAGAACTAAGTACACAAAGGAGCACAAAGTCTTTTCTAGGGCTTCTGGCTAAATCATTTTATCTAAAAACTTAGTTTACGCTGTACATAAACTGCTAGTTAGTATATGACCATGGGGCTGTCATTTTCAAATTCTCAAATTAACTCATTGTCTCATTGATTCCGCGCAAGGGATAGCAGTGGTAATGAGCCGGCTGGATGCGCCCTGAGCGGCGGCATAAAAAGGCGGCCCAGAGGTAGCCATTTTTATGCCTGCCAGCGAAGCAGCAGACAGACGGGGAATTTTAACGGATAGCCCGACCACGCAGTGAAAAGCTGGCCTCTATTCCTGTTGTGACAATTTGTTGTAGAGCAAATTCATGAATTTGCTCTACCCTATTCCCAGCGAAGGGGAGCCAGCTTTTTATTGCGTGGATGCGCCCTGATCATTGTTCATCAAATACATATCGTTATGCATTTCTTTCCAAAGCAAATCATTGCCTTTTTGTTACTTGCTTTTGTTTTACAACAAAACGCTAAAGCTCAAATATTAACGGAAAGCATGTTACCTATTGTGGTGATCGAAACGGAGGACGAGGAAGATGAAATACCTGACGAGCCGAAGATCCTTGGCTTTATGGGCATCATTGATAATGGCCCGGGGGAAATGAATAGTATTGACGACCCTTTTACGGATTATGACGGAATGATCGGTATCGAGACGCGGGGGAATTCGACTATGTTATTTGATAAGAAAACTTATACTGTTGAAACTTGGGAAACAGAGGAGGTAGATATTTCTGTACCCCTATTAGGTATGGGCAGCGAAGAGGACTGGATCTTGCACGCGATGGTGATCGACAAATCTTTATTGCGTATCCCTATGACTTTTGATTTCGCAAGGGCGATGGGGCAGTATGCGGCGAATTATAGGTTTGTGGAGTTGGTTTTGAATGGGGAGTATATGGGCTTGTACATTTTGACCGAGAAAATCAAGCGGGATAACGACCGAGTCGATATTGCCAAGATGAATGAATTTGATATTGTTGGAGACGAAGTGACGGGCGGCTATATTTTACGCATTGACTGGCTGTGGGATACCGATGAGGAAGATTTAATGGTATCGGAATACCCTTCTATGGGGCTGGATGAGATGCACTACCAATATTACTATCCTAAGACGGAAAACATACAGCCAGAGCAGCAGGCCTACATCAAGGGCTTTATGGATGATTTCGAGGATGCGGTTTTCTCTGATGACTATAAGAACGAAGAAGGTTTCAGATACACCGATTATATTGATGAGGATGCTTTCGCGGATTTCATAATCCTAAATGAACTGAGCAAAAATTCTGATGGCTATAAGTTGAGCTCTTACATACACAAGGAAAGAGATAGCGATGGTGGTGAATTGCGGGCCGGGCCGATATGGGATTTTGACCAGACTTATGGCATGTCTTATGTCTGCTCTTGCCAAATACCTGAGGGCTGGACTTACCTACAAGAGCAAGAGTGGTGCGGAGACTTGGAGAGTATGCCTTTGTGGTGGGAAGCCATGATGGAAGATGAGCTTTTTGTGAATCATCTGGCTTGCCGTTGGGAGACTTTCCGAGAAGGGGTGTTGCACCAAGACAGTATTTTTGCTTGGATAGACCATCATGTGGAATGGCTACAACCCGCTATTGACCGCAATTTTGAAGTTTGGGATTATTTCTTGGGCGAGAACATTTGGATCCAACCAGAACCCATACCAGAAACCCATGCCGAAGAGGTGCAGTATATGAAAGACTGGATCATTGAGCGTTTGGCTTGGTTGGATGAGAATATGCCCGGAAATTGTGAAGAAGATGTGTTCTCGAACATAGCGGATGAGAATAGGCTACCTACCTATAAGGTCTACCCTAATCCCGCGTCTGAGATCGCCTATGTATATGGGCCGAACAATACGGAAGTCGCTTTATTTGATCTGACTGGCGCGTTGCTCTACGAAGGCTGTATTGATGAGCAGTATTTCACAAGCATTCCTTTAGCCCAATTGCAGCTTAGTGCAGGTCAGTATATCCTACATTTAAATAAAGACGGAGAGAGCATTACTAAATCATTGGTGATCCAATAATCAATCCCCCACTCTAATTATGCGCAAACTATTTCTCAACATAGATCAATTACTACAAGTAGAGGCGGCTGATAGCAGCAAACGCAAAGTAGCAGGCAGTGAGATGTCGCAATTGCCCGCTATTGAAAATGCTTACCTCTTAGTAGAAGACGATAAGATCGCTGCGTTCGGTAAAATGTCAGATCTGCCCGATGGCTTGGAAACGACCGCCGACTTAGAGCGAATTGATTGCAGTGGCAGGCTTTTACTGCCCACTTGGTGCGACCCGCATACGCATATTGTATTCGCGGCTACCCGTGAGCAAGAGTTCGTGATGCGCATACAGGGACGCAGCTATGAAGAGATCGCGGCAAGTGGTGGCGGAATTCTCAACTCGGCTCGAAAGCTCAGAAATACGCCCGAAGAGGCATTGTATGCAGGGGCTTATGAGCGTTTGATGGAGGTGGTACAAATGGGTACGGGCGCGATCGAGATCAAGAGTGGCTATGGTTTGTCTTTTGATAGCGAGTTGAAAATGCTGCGGGTGATCCGTTCTTTAAAAGAGAATACGCCTGTACCGATCAAAGCCAATTTCTTAGGCGCGCATGCCATTCCATTATCCTACAAAGCAAAGCGAGGGGAATACATTAAGTTGCTCACTGATGAACTGCTACCCGCGATCGCCAAAGAAGATTTAGCTGATTATATTGATGTATTCTGCGATGAGGGTTTCTTTACGGTTGAGGAGACGGATGAGCTCTTAAAAGCGGGTGCGAAATACGGCTTACGAGGCAAGATACATGCGAACGAATTAGCTGTTAGTGGCGGAGTGCAAGTCGGGGTAGCGAATAATGCATTATCGGTGGATCATTTAGAGCGCACCACTCAAGCAGAGATCGACTGTCTGCGTGATAGCGACACCATGCCTACCTTCTTGCCGGGCACCTCTTATTTCTTGGGCATCCCTTATGGCAATGCCCGCAAATTCATTGATGAAGGTTTAGCCATTGCTTTGGCGAGCGATTATAATCCGGGATCTACCCCATCCGGCAATATGCCATTTGTCTTGTCTTTGGCTTGTACACAAATGAAGTTATTGCCCGAAGAAGCCGTGAATGCCTGTACGATCAACTCCGCTTATGCCATGGGTGTGGAAAGCGATTTAGGAACGATCAAAGTGGGTAAATTAGCCAATCTACAACTCACCAAAGCCATTGGTGGCATTGCCCGTTTACCCTATTCTTACGGCAGTAGATTGATCGATCGAGTTTGGATCAAAGGTCAGGAATTGTAGGTATTCCTAAAAAATTAACAGATTATTTTTCTAAGTCAACAAAACTGAATTATCTTCATCTCGAACTATGGCACCTCTTTTTAAGTGCCTCATCTTTTTTAAACCCTAAAAACATCCATTGAAAAGTGGAAAACGATCAAAACTGGTCAAAAGAGCAAGCTCATAAGTGGTTTGCCGTGGATCTGAATCAATTGGCTTGGAAGCTGATGGAAAAAGCGGATCGCACCAAATCCGAAGACGAACTTTTAGAACATGCCGCTCATACCAGCATGTACCATTGGCTCCAAGTAGGAGAAGCCATCAACGCCCAAAGAGCGGCTTGGCTGCTTTCCAGAGTCTACGCCGTCTTGAATGAACCCGGACAGTGTTTCTACTATGCAGAAAAATGCATGGATCTGACTCAAGCCAATAGCTTCGGCGATTTTGACCTCGCTTACGCTTTTGAAGCCATGTACCGCGCCTGCCTACTCAATGAAGAGGAAGAGGAAGCCGAAGAGTTCAAGAACAATGCGGAAGAAGCGGGTAAGAACATTGTCCGTGCCGAAGACCGCGAGATCTTCTTCAAAGACTTCAACTTCGAGTTGTAAAAGTCAAAAAAACATGTAACTATTTAGGTTAGGGCTTTTGAGATGAAAAATCAAGCTTTTTGTTCTTAGACGAAGCTCTTCTTGAAAGGAATCGCACCGCGCTTGCTTGAAAGAAAGCTGAAGTATAGGGACAAAAAGATATTTTTCAGCCTAAATTGCCTGACCTAAACAGTTACAAAAACATAATAATCCCTTAATGACTTGATCGTGATTTTCTCACGATATTTGAAAGTAATTAAAGACCATTCGCAAAGAGGTGTAATTTTAGTTACACGCTAGTGCGAATGGTCTTTTTTGCTGTTCATTTATGTCTATAACCACTAAAAGACAACTTCAATGTCTGTTGTTGATGTACTACTAGGTTTACAATGGGGAGATGAGGGTAAAGGTAAGATCGTGGATCACCTTGCCCATGATTACCAAGTCATAGCCCGCTTTCAGGGCGGACCCAATGCCGGACATACCCTTTACCACAATGGGGTAAAAATCGTACTGCACCACATACCAAGTGGGGTTTTTCACCCGCACATCGTCAATTTCATTGGTCATGGCGTTGTGATCGATGCGGGTACATTAAAAAATGAAATCCTAAAGATAGACGGAACAGATGTGGATGTTCGCCCCAAGCTGTTCATCGCCAAAAAAGCGCATCTGATCCTGCCTACCCACAAAATGTTGGATTCTGCCAAAGAACAGGCAAAAGGTAAGGACAAGATCGGCTCTACCCTACGTGGCATCGGCCCTACTTATACCGATAAAGCCTCTCGTTGTGGCTTGCGTGTGGGGGATGTACTGCGCTCGGATTTTGAAGAACGCTACCAAGCCGCCAAGGCTCGCCACCTCAAGCAGATCGCCAATATCATTGCTGTTGATCAACTCGATTTTGATTTAGAAGCCGAAGAAGCCCGTTGGAGAGATGGCATTGAAACCCTCTGCCAACTGCAACTCGTAGATGGCGAATACTTCTTACACCAACGCCTTGAAGCCGGCCAAAAAGTACTTGCCGAAGGCGCGCAAGGCACTATGTTAGACATTGATCTGGGCACCTACCCTTTCGTTACTTCTTCTAACACCATCGCCGCTGGCTCTTGCAATGGATTGGGCATTTCGCCTCGCTATATTGACCGCGTTTATGGCGTCACCAAAGCCTATTGCACCCGCGTTGGCAACGGTCCCTTCCCCACCAATTTAGACAATGAAGAGGGTGAAGCGATCCGCCAAGCAGGTGGTGAATTCGGTGCTACGACGGGCAGACCAAGAGATTGTGGCTGGATCGACCTACCCGCTCTAAAGTATGCCGTCATGGTCAATGGCGTCACCGATCTGGTCATGACCAAAGTAGACATCCTCTCCGGTTTTGAAAGCGTCAAAGCCTGTGTCGCCTACTCTTGGAATGGCGATCGCACCGAAGAACTGCCCTACGATCTTTGCATGCAAGGCATAGAGCCGATCTACCAAAGCTTCCCAGGCTGGGGCGATAATCTCAACAGCTACGCCAACTTAGACGTACTACCAGACACCCTAAGCAACTACATCGATTTCTTAGAGAACTACCTCAAAGTCAAGATCAGCATCCTCTCCGTCGGCCCGAACAGAGATGAACTTATCTTGGCTGCTAATGAGGCAGTTGCCTAATAAAATCAAGGCAATATCCTTTGTAGGGGTGGACCCATGTGTCCGCCCGCCTACGACAGAAACATCATCTCCTATATAGGATATTTTTTATTTTTCAGGGCGCATCCACGCTTTTAAAAGGGGGTAATTCCTTCGTCAGAAACATTATAGGTGCGGCAAAAACGGCGCGATAAATCGTGCCGCTACAATCGCATTTGTCAAAAATGGCCGTCCCCCTTTTAAAAGCGTGGTCGGGCTATCCGTTAAAATTCACCCGCCGCCTGCTGCTGTTTGGCAGGCGTAAAAATGGCTACCTTCGGGCCGCCTTTTTACACCGCCAAACAGGGCGCATTCGTCGGGTTCATTACCACTACTATCCCTTGCGCGATCAAGATCCTCATACAGACCCTACATCTTCCCCAAGTAGCACAACTAAAACCCAAAACGAAGAACAGGCGCAACAATCGGCAGCGCCCAAGGCGGAACAACAACAACAACAACGATTTCGCTACTTCTTCCATGCCGCTTATAATGGCAGCTACTACCGAGGCTGGCAACGCCAACCCAATGCCAAGAGCGTACAAGAGACCATAGAAACCCATCTCAGCAACATCTTCAAACAGCCGATCGTCATATACGGCTGCGGCAGAACGGATGCACTGGTACACGCCAGTCAATACTTCTTCCACGCCGACTTACCTAAAGTGGTTGATTTTGATTTGCTGTTCATTCTACACCAACGTCTCCCCCGCTCCATCAGCATCTTCGAGTACATCCCTATGGATTCCATCAAGCAACATTCTCGCTATGATGCTTATGAACGCACCTACGATTATTTCATTCATTGCACCCCTGATCCTTTCCTAGATCACGTTAGCAGCTACTACCCTATTGATTTCAACACCTTTGATTGGGAGGCTGTACAAGCTGCTACCCAACTCCTACCCCAATACCAAAACTATCGCGCCTTTTGTAAGAGTCCGGATAAACACAATTCCACCATCTGCCAAATCAAAAGCTGCCAGATCTGGAAGTCGGACACCAAAAAAACCATCCGCGTTCAATTTGTGGGCGACCGCTATTTACGCGGCATGATCCGAATATTAATGTACCAATTAATAGCCATCGGAAACGGCAAATTGTCCTTACCAACATTTGAAACCCGTTTACAAACAGGCAAAAGCGACGAAGTAATCAAATTGGCCCACCCACAGGGTTTGTTTTTATCGCGGGTAAAGTACCCGTATTTGGAAAGGGGGAATTGTTCGGTTTTGTTTGATGGGATGTCATTTTTTTGAATGCCTTTTTGTCGGGGATTGTTTGTTTTGGGGATAGACGTTATGATATGTTAAGTCCAGTTATGTCGTAGTAAGCCAGAGTCCAGTAAA